>JBKJXJ010000143.1:0-2858 GCA_046716125.1 Candidatus Eiseniibacteriota bacterium | reverse complement strand
GCGGCGCTGCGTTTGAACCTGTTCGGATTCGCCGTGGGCGAGGTGGACCTCGTGCACCCCAACGACCGGCCGCTCAAGGGCTGGCACTGGCAGTTCAACCTCCAGCCCGGCTTCTGAGCGCGAGCCGCGACGCCGCATGTGGCGTCCGCCGCTGATATACTCCGGCGCCGTGACGCGATTCCTGCTGGTCACTCGTCTCCTTCGCATCCGCGCGGCGGCGTGCTTCGTCGCGCTGCTGCTCGCGGGCTGCGCGCCGGCGCGCGAGGCCCCGGTCGGCGCCGCGGCTTCCGCAGGTGCCGCGCGATGGTTCGGCGACACCTCGCCGCCGGCGGACAACGTGTTCCGGTTCAACCTCGCGGCCGAGCCCGAGACCTACGATCCCAATCTCGCGGTCGGCCAGTCGGACGGGCGTGTGGCGCGGATCCTGTTCGAAGGGCTCACCCGCGAGGACCCGGAGACCCTGGAGCCGCTCCCGGGGCAGGCCTACCGATGGGAGATCTCCGAGGACGGGAAGAATTACACCTTTCATCTCCGCCCCGGCATCCAGTGGAGCGACGGGCGGCCGGTCACCGCGCAGGACTTCCGCTGGTCGTGGCTGCGCCTGTTGAATCCCGAGACCGCCGCACGCTACGCGGCATTTCTCTACCCGGTGATCAACGCCGAGGCGTACAACAAGGGTGAGGTCAAGGACCCGGATCAGGTGGGTCTCGAAGCGCCCGACGACAGTACGTTCATCGTGCACCTTGACGCCCCGGTCCCCTACTTCCTCTACCTCACCCAGTTCTACAGCTGTCTGCCGGTGCCTCGCTGGACCATCGAGAAGCACGGCAACCGCTGGACGCTCCCGGCCAATATCGTCGGCAACGGCGCCTTTACGCTGGACTACTGGCGGCAGAACAACCGGTTCGAGTTCGTGAGGAACCCGCGCTACTGGGACGCCGCGAGCGTGAAGCTCGACCGCATCGTCGGCTACACGATCGACGACCTCAATACTTCGTTCAATCTCTACAAGGCGGGCAGCATCGACTGGTGTCCGAGCGGCTACTTCCCTTCGCAGTTCATCCCCTACATGCGGGACTACGCCGACTACTGGCATGGCGACTACCAGGGGGTCTACTTCTATTCGATCTGCATCAAGAAGGCGCCGCTCGACAACCCCGACGTGCGGCGTGCGCTCAAGCTCGCGGTGGACCGCGAGGCGATCGCCAACGATCTGCTGAAAGGCAGCCGCCGGCCGTGGGGTGGATTCACGCCCTCGGGATACCCCGGCTACGAGAATCCGCCCGGGACACCGTATGACCCCGCGAAGGCGCGTGAGTACCTCGCGAAGGCGGGATTCCCGGGGGGCCGCGGGTTCCCCAAGATGTCCATCCTGATCAACACCAGCGAGGACCACCGTCGCGTCGCCGAGGCGATCCAGGCGATGTGGAAGCGGGAGCTGGGGATCCCGGTCGAGGTGTTCAACCAGGAATGGGGCTCGTATCTTCAGGCCACGTCCGCGCTGCAGTACGACGTGGCGCGCCGTTCGTGGATCGGCGACTACCTCGACCCCAACACGTTCCTCGCGTGCTACATGACAGGCGACGGCAACAACCGCACGGGCTGGGGGGACCCGCGGTACGACGCCATGCTGCGCGAGGCGGCGACGGAGTTGGATCCGGCGAAGCGGTTCGAGATCCTGCGCAAGGCCGAGATCCTGCTGCTCGACGAAGGGCCGGTCATCGCCATCTATCACTACTCCACCAACGAGCTGGTCAAGCCCTACGTCCGCGGTATCTACCGCACGCCGCTCGACATCCATCCGCTCACGCGGGTGTGGATCGATCGCGAGTGGGCGAGCCGCCCCGCCCCCGTCGCGGCCCGCCGCGCGGGCGAAACCACGGTGGCGCGGTGAGCCTGGCGGCTTTCGTCGTCCGGCGGGTCCTCATCATCATCCCCACCCTCTGGGTGATCGCCACCCTCACGTTCTTCCTGATCCGCATGGCGCCCGGAGGCCCGTTCCAGGCCGAGCGCGAGATCCCGGCGGCGGCCAAAGAGCAGCTCATGCGCAAGTACGGGCTCGATCAGCCGCTGCACCGGCAGTACCTGAGTTTCATCGGCAACGCCGCGCGTCTCGATTTCGGCCCGTCCTACAAGTTCCCGCAGCGCCAGGTGCGCGAGATCATCTTCGATGCCTTCCCGGTCTCGGCCGAGCTGGGCGGATGGGCGCTGCTGGTCGCGATCCTGATCGGCGGCCCGATCGGCGTGATCGCCGCGGTGCGGCAGAACTCGCGCACCGACTACGCGGTGATGGGGGTGGCGCTCGCCGGCGTCTCGGTGCCCAACTTCGTGCTGGGTCCGCTGCTGGTGCTGGGCCTGTCGCTCACCGTCTACCTGCTGCCGCCCGCGCTCTGGCAGGGTCCCGAGAGCCGCATCCTTCCGGTCTTGACGCTCTCGACCGCATACGTCGCCTACATCGCCCGGCTCACCCGCGGCGGGATGCTCGAAGTGCTGCGCCAGGACTACATCCGCACCGCGCGCGCCAAGGGCCTCTCCGAGCCGGTCGTGATCGGCAAGCACGCCCTCAGACTCGGCATCCTCCCGGTGGTGTCGTACATCGGCCCGGCGGCGGCGCGCATCCTCATGGGCTCGATCGTCGTCGAGAGCATCTTCGCGGTGCCGGGACTCGGCCGCTACCTGGTGAACGCGGCGTTCAATCGTGACTACACCCTGGTGCTGGGCGGCGTGCTCTTCTACGCCGGCTTCCTGATGGCGCTCAACCTGCTCATCGACATCGCCTACACGCGGCTCGATCCGCGCGTGGAGCTGGCCTAGATGACGACCGCCGTCGCAACCGTCACCGGCGAGCAGACCCTCGC
>JBKJXJ010000142.1:0-4277 GCA_046716125.1 Candidatus Eiseniibacteriota bacterium | reverse complement strand
CACGTACCCCGGAGGCGTCCCGTCGCGTTCTCGAACGGCGCCCGATGCTCGAACGCCTAGTGCCCGACGGTGGCCTCACCGACGCCGAGCCGGGCGAGAGGCTCCATGAACAGCGCCCGGATCTCCTCGAGCCGCTCGGCGGTGCGCGCCTCGAAACGCACGACCAGCACCGGCTGGGTGTTGGAGGCGCGCACCAGGCCCCAGCCGTCGCCGAACTCGACGCGCGCACCGTCGATGTCGATCACGCGGTAGCGCGACGCGAACTCGCGCTTGAGCTCCTCGACGATCGCGAACTTGCGATCCTCGGGACACGCCAGCCGCGTCTCGGGCGTGGCGTGGTAGCGCGGGATGGAGTCCACCATGTCGGCCAGCGACGTCCCGCTCGCGGCCAGGTAGCGCAGCAATCGCCCGGCGGCGAACAGCGCATCGTCGAACCCGAAGAACCCCTCGCTGAAGAACATGTGGCCCGACATCTCGCCCGCCAGCGGTGCTCCGGTCTCGTGCAGGCGGCTCTTGATGAGCGAGTGGCCGGTCTTCCACATCATCGGGCGGCCGCCGTGCGCGGCGATGTCCTCGCTCAAGCCCTGCGAGCACTTGACATCGAAGATGATCTCGGCGCCCGGCACGCGGGTGAGCACGTCGCGGGCGAAGAGCGCGAGGAGCTGGTCGCCGAATACGATCCGCCCGTTCGCATCCACTGCCCCGATCCGGTCGGCGTCGCCGTCGAAACCGATGCCCAGATCCGCGCCGGTCCTGCGCACCTCGGCGATCAGGCTCTCGAGCAGCGCCGGGACGGTCGGATCCGGCAGGTGGTTCGGGAAGCGTCCGTCCAGCTCGGCGAACAGCGGGATGACGGTGTGGCCCATCCGCTCGAACACGTCCGGGACGACCGTGCCCGCGCATCCGTTGCCGCAGTCCATCACCACCTTGAGTCCACGGGGCGAGCGCAGCCGCTCGACCAGCATCGTCGCGTACGCTTCGAGGATCGGCCGGTCGCGTGCCGGCGCGGGCGCGGTCGCTCGGGCCAGGTCGCCGCTGGCGATCCGCTCGCGCATGGTCTGGATCTCGGCCCCGAACAGCGGCAGACGGCGCCGGGTCATCTTGAAGCCGTTGAACTCGGCCGGATTGTGGCTGCCGGTGACCTGCAGCCCTCCGTCCGCCTCGCTCTCGACCACCGCGTAGTAGAGCGCCGGGGTGGGCACGACGCCGACCCGGTCCACCGCCACGCCCGCCGCCCGGACCCCGCGCTCGACCGCCTCCGCGAGCCGCACGCTGCTGGGCCGGATGTCGCGTCCCAGGGCGATGCGATGGATCTCGGAGCCCCGGGCTGATCCCACCGCCGGCTCGCCCTCGCGGATCAGGGTCGCGAACGCGCGCCCCACCGACTCGGCGACCTCGTCGGAAAGTTCGGTCTCGTGAAACCCACGGATGTCGTACTCGCGGAAGATGTGACCCGGGACCATCACGGCTCCTTGCGCTTGAGGTAGGCGTCGATGAAGGGATCGAGCGCGCCGTCCAGCACCGCGTGCACGTCGGAGATCTTGATGTCGGTGCGCTCGTCCTTGACCATGGTATACGGCTGCAGGACGTAGGAACGGATCTGACTGCCGAAGTCGATGTCCTTCTTGGGAGCCCTCCGCGCCTCGGTCTTCTGGCGTTCGAGCTCCTGGTAGTGGACGAACAGCCGGGACCGCAGGATGCGCAGCGCGTTCTCGCGATTCCGATGCTGACTGCGCTCGGCCTGCGACTGGACCACCAGATTGGTGGGGATGTGGGTGATGCGGACCGCCGATTCGGTCTTGTTGACGTGCTGGCCCCCGGCGCCGCTGGCCCGGAACGTGTCGACGCGCAGGTCTCCGGGCGCGATGTCCACGGTGACGGTGTCGTCCACCATCGGGCTCACGAACGCCGAGGCGAACGACGTGTGACGCCGCTTCGCCGCGTCGTAGGGCGAGATGCGCACCAGCCGGTGGACGCCGTTCTCGCCCTTGAGATAGCCGTACGCGTACTCGCCGTCGATCTCGATGGTGGCGTCCTTGATGCCGGCCTCGTCCCCCGGCTGCAGATCGAGGATGCGGGCCGGGTAGCCATGGCGCTCCGCCCAGCGCGTGTACATCCGGAGCAGCATGTCGGCCCAGTCCTGGGACTCGGTGCCGCCGGCGCCGGGGTGGATCGTGATGATCGCTCCGAACGTGTCGTGCTCGCCCGAGAGCAGGCTGCGCAGCTGGAGGTCGCCGATCTGCGCCTCGAGGGCCGTCAGCTCGTTCGAGACGTCGGCGAGCAGCCCCTCGTCGCTCTCCCCCTCGGCCAGTTCGAGCAGGCCGGAGAGATGGGTCAGCGCTTCGTCGCGGGCGCTCCAGTCCGCGACCGTGCGGCGGGCGAGCTTGAGCGCGGCGACGGTCTCGCGGGCCTGTTCCGCGCGGTCCCAGAACCCGGGCTCGGACATGAGCTGCTCGGACGCGGCGATCCGGCGGCGCAGGGCGTCGACGTCAAAGATACCTCCGCAATCCGTCGAGCGTCTCGCGGGCCAGATCCAGTCGTCGTCGCAGCTCGCTCGTCGTCAGCATGGGTCCCCGTTCGCCCCCTGCACCCAGATCAGGCCGGGCGCATCGCGGCGCGCCGCTCGGCCATCAGCCGCACGACCGCGGCCCGCGCCGCGCGCTCCAGGTCGGCGACGCTGCCGGAGTTCTCGATCGTGAGATCCGCGGCGTCGCTGAACCATTCGCCGGGACGCTGGACGGCGAGCACCGCGCGCGCCTGCTCCTCGCTCCACCCCCGGCTGCTCACCAGCCGCGCGACGCGGTCGGCCTCCGGGGCGCTCACGGCGAGCACCGCATCGCACGACCGCTCCATGCCCCAGTGGAGCAGGAGGGCCGAATCTAGCATCACGACGCCCCGATGTCCCGAGAGCCTGAGTCCGTTCAGCTCCTCCCACGCGCGCGCGAGGATGCGCGGATGGACCAGCGCGTCGAGCCGCGCGCGCGCCGCCGGGTCGGTGAACACGCGCGCCGCGACCCGGCGACGGTCGAGCGCGCCGTCCTCCCGGTAGATGTCGGCGCCGTACTCCGCCTCGAGGGCGCGACGCACCTCGGGATCCTGGTCGGTGACCTCGTGCCCGATCCGATCGGCATCGATCCAGGCGCCTCCGTCGGCGAGGATGGCGCGAGCGACCGTGCTCTTGCCGCTCCCGGCGCGTCCGACCAGTCCGAGGATGAAGAGCCCATCGCCCACGTGCGACCGGCGCGGCCGCGGGCGCTCAGTGGACATCGAACCAGGTCGGACCGCGTCCCAGCGCGACGGTCAGCGGGACGCGCAGCGGATAGCAGCCCTCCATCTCGGTGCGCACCGACTCGGACACCGGCTCCACCTCCGCGGAAGGGCACTCGAGGAGCAGCTCGTCGTGGACCTGGAGCAGCAATCTAGCCGAGGGCCAGTGCTGCTTCAAGACATGGTGGACGCGGATCATCGCCAGCTTCATGAGGTCCGCCGCCGAACCCTGGATGGGCGCGTTGATCGCGACGCGCTCGGCCGCCGCGCGCGTGCCGCCCTGGTGGCTCGACAGCGCCGGCAGGTAGAGCCGGCGGCCGAGCAGGGTCTGGACGTAGCCGCGCGCCCGCGCCTCCTCGACCGTCGCGTCCAGATACTCGCGCACGCGCGCGTAGACCTTGAAGTAGCCGGCGATGAAGTCCTGCGCCTCGGGGAGACCGATGCCCATCTGCTGCGACAGGCTGCGCGCGCCCATGCCGTACATGATGCCGAAGTTGACGATCTTCGCGCGCGCCCTCAACCCCGGATCCAGCGGCCCGCTCGCGACCCCGAAGATCCGCCGCGCGGTGCTCTCGTGCACGTCCTCGCCGGCGGCGAAGGCGGCGATCAGGTTCGCGTCGCCCGAGAGGTGGGCCATGACCCGGAGCTCGATCTGCGAGTAGTCGGCGCCGATGAGCAGCGACCCCGCCGGCGCCCCGAATGCGCGCCGGATCTCGCGACCCTGCCCGGTGCGCATCGGGATGTTCTGGAGGTTCGGGTTGCTCGAGGAGAGCCGCCCGGTGGTCGCCCCGGTCTGGTCATAGCTCGTGTGCACGCGGCCATCGCGGGGATCCGCGGCGCGCGGCAGGGTGTCGAAGTAGGTGGACTTGAGCTTCGCGAGCTGCCGGTACTCGAGCAGGCGCGCCGGCAGCGGGTGGTCGCGCGCCAGCTCCTCCAGCACCGCCTGGTCGGTCGAGTAGCCGGTCTTGGTACGGCGCCCGGCCTTGAGCTGGAGTTTCTCGAACAAGACC
>JBKJXJ010000141.1:0-7217 GCA_046716125.1 Candidatus Eiseniibacteriota bacterium | reverse complement strand
GGGCATCGCGGATTGGTCGGGCGCACCGCCGGCCTCACACCGCGTGCAGGTCCTGTTGTTCCACCGCGGCGGTGTGAGCGATTCGCCGCAGAAGTCGCAGCGCGTGCGGTCCCGGCCGCGTCCTGGTCCGCCCGAAACCGTGGTCAGACCGCCCTGCTTTGCGAGAACCATCGGAGACCGTCCTGGTCAGTATGCCCGTCAGTATGCCCAAACCGTTGGTATTATCGGTATCATTCGCCGAGATCGTCGTCCGGCGTGTCGGATCTATGTTCGGATTCTGACGCATGTTCACCGTCGGTCCCGATTTCATCGCTGGCGCCCGGTGGCTTCGAATCCCGTTGGGGACGCCACTGCACTCTCACCGTCGCGATTCAGAACCAACTCTAGGCCCGATCCCGTGAACTCAGAGATCAAGCCGGAAGGCACTTGAGCTGAGATTGACTGGGTGATTGCCCGAGGCCGGCAATCGTTTGTCGCCCAATCGGATGCGGCGTTTGGAGCGCCCGTGCAGCGACCGGTGACGACCGGTCAGGTGCGACGCACGACGGTCAGCGTGACGTCGTCGGCGTGCATCCCGTCTCCTGCCACGGCGCGCACGTCGGCGAGAATGCCGTCCACGAGCTCTGCCGCCGTGGCCCCCGATTGCACCAGGGAGAGCGCGCGCTCGTGCAGCCTCTCCTCGCCGTAGAACTGCTTGCCGATGGGCGCCTCGGGAATCCCGTCCGAGTAGATCACCAGCACGTCGCCCGCACCGAACGTGTCCTCGCCGCCCGTGTATTCCAGGCTCCCGAGGATGGCCAGGGGCATTCCGTTGGTTTCCAGCAGGTGCAGCTTGCCCCCGCGGATGAGCAGCGGCGGGTTGTGGCCAGCGTTACAGTAGCGTAGCCGCTTCTCGCTCACCGAGATCACGCCCAGGAAGAACGTCGCGAACTTGCCGGGTGTGGCGGCACCTGCCAGCGAGCGGTTCACGGTCGTAACGATGTCCTCGGGAGCGTGGCCGCCGTGCGCCGTGGCGTGGAACGAGGCACGCAGGTGGGCCATGAGGAGCGCTGCCGGGATGCCGTGGCCGCTGATATCGCCCACCGCCACCGCGAGATGGTCGTCATCGAGCACGAGCCAATCGAAGTAGTCCCCGCCGATCTCATCCGCCGGCAGATTGCGGCCGGACACGTCGAGACCGGCCATCTCGGGTGGCGCCGACGGCAGCAGGTGCTGTTGGATCGAACGCGCGAGGTCGAGTTCCTTCGCGCGGGCCCGCGCGCGGCTCTCGGCCTCGCGGCGCCAGGCGTTCTCGACGGCCGCCAGGGTGAGCGGCGGCACCAGCAGCCCACCGATCTGCGGCACGTCCACGTCCCCGAGGACAAACAGTCCGTAGCCGAGCGCCGCAACTCCCAGGACCGCCCCGAGGGCCACCAGCGCCGCCGGGGCGAGCGAGAGCCGTGAGAAGGCCAAGCCCAGGCCGAGGCCGAGCACGATCAACGACACCACGATCAGGCCGGCCGGCAAGCGATAGAGGAACTTGCCGCGCAGCGCGGAATTTACCGCGTTCGCGTGGATGTAAACGAGCGGCGCCGCGTTCGAGAACGGCGTCGCCCCGATGTCGGTCGCGTGCTGCTCCACGGCGGTCGCACCGATCAGGACCAGCTTCCCGCGAAACGCTCGCGCCAGCGATGTGGTGTCGGCGTTCCGGTACCATTGCAGCACTTGCAGCAGCGAGTAGCGGTTCTTGAACGCACCCTGGTCGCCCGCGTACGCGATCGAGGTCGCGCCCTCATCGTCGCATGGCACCCGCAGCTGGGTGCCATGCCAGTGGATCTGAATCCCTTCGGCAGCGAGCTCGAACTGGGGCAGCGTGGTGTCCTTCCGGGCCGCGACTTCGACGAGGCGCAGCACGAGCGACGGGTACGCCCATTCGCCGAAGCGGACGAACTGCGGGACGCGGCGGACCACCCCGTCGTCGTCGATCAGGACGACGGTGTGTCCCAGGTCACGAGCGTTGGCGAGCAGCCCTTCGTACGGCAGCGACACGCTCCGCGCCACGGCCAGGCGCTGACGCGAAACCGGGCGGCCGTGGCGGATCAGCGCGGTGGAATCGATCGGCGGTGCGAGCGACCCGCCGAGCGACGCGTCGCCGGACTGAAAGCCGATCGCCTGGACGATGTTGTCGTGCTCGGCGGTGACGGAGGCGAGCATCTGGTCACCGACCGGATCGTCGTTGTTGTCTCCCAGGAACAGCAGATCGATGCCCACGGCCTGCACGCCGGCCCTCGCCAGCGCGTCGAGCGCGATGGCGTAGTTCACGCGTGGCAGCGGCCAGACGTTCCGGTACGCGCGCAGCGTCTGATCGTCGACTTCGATGAGCGCGATCCGGTCGGACGCCGGAATCGGGCCGCGCAGCCGATAGCGCAGGTCGTGCAGGCGGAGTTCGGCCCCGTTCAGCCCACCGAGGAGCCAGATCAGCGCAACGATCACGCCACACGACGTGCCGATGATGGCGCCGACGCGTGCCGGCACCCGTTCGATGGGAGCCCGCACGCTCATCTTCGATTGTCGAGGCTTAGTGCTTCCAGTAGAGGATCTGCGGAGTGCCGCTGCCGTCCGAGCCGCGCGCACCCGCCGAGCGCCACGCCGATGGCTGCTTGCTCGCCGCGCCCGCCGAGGCCGTGCGGCCCCGGGTGATCACGGAGTCTTTTGGCACCGTGGTCGCGGCGCTCCTAAGCATGGCGCGGAGCTGCTCGGGGTCGATCGTGGTCTTGCTTGCGGCGCGCTCGGTGGGCGCCTTCTCGGGCGGCAGGCCGAGGAGCGACTGGGCCCGCTCGAGGCTCCCCGCGAACTTGATCCCGATCGCGAAGCTCTGGCGTGCCCGCGGTTCGTCGCCAATGATCATCAGAGCGGTGGCGCGGTTCAGGTAGATGCCGGCGTCCAGCGAGTCGGCGTTCAGCGCGCGGTCGTAGAACGCCAGCGCCACGCCGGCCTCGCCACGCAGCAGCCGGAGATTGCCCAGGTTGTTGAGGGCGCGGGCATCCCCACGCGTGTGCGACAGCATGCTCACGAACACGGATTCGGCGCGGGCCGGCTGGCCGCCGATGGCCAGGTTGACCCCGTACTCGCCTCGCGAGTCCGAGGGGTCGGCGGCGGCAACGAACCGCGGCGAAGCCGAGAGGACTAGCGCGACTGCGACCCATGCCATCCCGGTTCGTCTCACATGTCACCCCTTTCATTCGATCCAGTGCATGTACTTCCAGGCACCGGAGATGCGCGTCGAGGGCGGTAGCGGCTCGGCGTCCGCCGCGCGCGCGCCCGCTGGACGTCTCGCTATGCCGGCGGCGATGCTAATGCGCAGAAGGGTACGGAGTTCGGTGCGTAGCGTCAAGTCCTCGTCCGTCAGACCCGTTGAGCGATCCAGCGAGTCCTCCGGGCTCAGGCCGATGAGTCTGCATGCGGCCGCGTAGCCCCCCGCCTCTGCGATCGCCTCTCCCAGGATCCGCGTGGCGGCGGCGCTGTCCCCGGCCGCCCAGCGCGCGATCCCCCGGTTCAGCCCGACGCCCGGATCCCGCAGCCCGAGCGCGAGGGCGGCGCTCCAATGCTCGTCGGCGGCGCGCAGGCTGTCCATCGCCGCCAGCACCACGCCGAGATTGTTGTGCACCGAGGCCGACTGCGGCGCCTTGGCCAGTGCGCCCTCCAGCTGCTTCCGCGCGCCTTCGAAGCCCCCGCCCTCGAACTCGATGCGGGCCACCTGCGCGAGCGCATCGGCGGTCGTCTCCAGCTCGCGCGAGGCGGCGCCGAAGTGCGCGGCGAAGTACTCATCGCGGATCGCCGCCACGGTCTTGGCCTCGGCCGCCAGGCGGGCGTTGAAGCGGGCCTCGTCCAGCGTGCGGATGCGCCGCTCTCCCGGCGGCAGGACCGGCTCGTAGCGGGCCTGCGACTCCGTGACGTCGACGTATTCCACGGGCCCGCGCGCGGCGGCCGCGCGGATCTGGTCGGCGCCGGCGCGCCACGCCTCGGTGAAGCCGCGCGCGAGCATCGTGGTCTCGAGCGGGATCCAGACCCGCTCGTCCACGATGACGACCATGGCGCTGTCGACGCCCAGCGCCGACCGGTTGCGCTCGTGGAGGCCCGAGTCGACCACCAGGAAGATGTGTCCGGGGACGTCCACGAAGCGCGTGTTCACGCCCACGTTGCCGAGCAGCGACGCGGTGAGCACGGTGGTGTCGTCGCAGTCCCCGCTCAGCCGCTCGAGGGTCTGGTACGGGTAGTGAATGGTGTCCACCGCGTGCGGTGTCGAGGAGATGGTGGCGAACGGATTCGTGGGGTCGGGCACGTAGGCCACGCCGAGATCCGCCAGCGCGTCGGTCATCGCGGCCGCGAAGGCAATATTGCGGTTGCCGAATGGATTCCCTTCCAGCGCCAGTGCCAGGCGCCCGGCCTGGCGCGCCAGCTCGTCCACCGCCTGATCGCGCGGCGTGACGAACGCCGCGGCCTGCGCCATGCCGGCGCTCCAGTCGATCGCCCCCGGGCCGTAGGCGACGGTGCGGCCGATCCCCTTCTCGCGCCGCTCCAGTCGCAGGCTCCGGTAGCTCGCGCTCACCTGCACCTGGACCGGCTGGTCGCCACGCCGTGCGAGCGCCTTCTCGTCCAGGACCGCGGTCAGGGGCACCTCGGTCACCGCATTGGGCCGCAGGGTCACGTCCTGCTCGCTCGGCGCGCTCATCAGCTCGGGGATGAAGATCCCGACCCGGGCCGTCAGCGCGCGGTCCTGGAGGTTTCGCACCTGCACCGAGCCGAATCCGTCGCGCGCGTACGACTTGTAGAGCGACGTGTAGAGCTCCTTCGCCTGCACCTTCTCGATCCGCAGCTGCGCGGGGTTGAAGCTGAATTCCAGGGAGAGCCCGAAGTGATCCGTGCTGGCGAGCGTGGGCGGCATCCTCCGGGCCCAGTCGGCGCGCAGCATGCCCACCTTGACCCCGAGCCCCATCGACCAGGTCGCCGCCTCGGACCCGCCGCGGTCCCGCTCCGCGCCGCACCGCAGTGCGATCGCCGGGTGCGGCGTCGCTTCGAGGCCGAGATGCCAGCGGTCGTCCACGTCGAACGCCACCGTGCCGTACCGGGGCCACGCGTAGGCGGTGGCGAGGCGCAGGTTGCGCGGATAGGCGACGGAGCTTGCGCCGTCGGACGATCCCAGCTTGGTACCCGTGACGTCCTGTCCCACCAGACCTACGCGCCAGCGGTCGGCGGGCACGGCGAGCAGGCCGAGATCGAGGCCAAAGCCGCGGCCGGAGGTGAGGCTCAGACCGTCGAGACTGGCGCTGCGCGCGAGGAGCTTGGCGCCGGCGCCGGCCCACAGCCAGGGGCGCACCCGCAGCCCGGCGCCGAGCGTCACGCGGTTCTCGGAGAAGCCGAGCACGCCGTCGTCGAACCCCGAGTGGTACCAGTCGGCCCCCACCGCCCGGTCGGCCGACAGCGGCAGCACGAACGACACGATATCGTCGCGGATGTCGGTGCCGAACAGGTTGGCGTGGGAGGCGCCGATCTCCTGATGCCCGATCCTCGCGAGGCCCGCGGGATTCCAGAATAGCGCGCCCGCGTCGTCGGCCACCGCGGTGAACGCCCCGCCCATGCCGATGGCACGAGGCCCCACCGGCACCTGGCTGCTGGGCGTTGCCGCGGACGCCCGGGGCGGGCACAGGGCCGCCAGCAGGGCGATCACGACGGCCAGGCCGGCGCGAGACCGCAGCGCGGTCGCGGCGGGGCCGCGGGTCCGAGCCCAGGTCGCGTGTGCGTTCAGCGCACCACCCCCAGCGATTGGGTGCTGGTCTCGCCCAACGCTTCCACGGTGACCAGGTACAACCCCGGGCCGACCGGGCGGCCGTCCTCGTCCTGCCCGTTCCAGCTCACGAGGTTCGCTCCCGGCCCCAGCTCCCGGCCGCGTTCCACCACGCGCCCCAGCCGGCCCGCGCGGTTGAAGACCGTCACCCGTGCGGTTCCTCCGCGGGCCAGCACGAACCCGATCTGGACGCCTGCATTCGCGAGCGGCCCCCGGGACGCGAGCACGCGCGGCGTGAGGGAAACCGCCAGCGGCCCTCCGGCCACCGAGGACTCCTCCGGCGCCGCAAAGATCGCGAACCTGCCGGTGGCGGAGATGGGCGTGGCGATGCGCGCGCCCGCGACCGTGCCGCCGAGCCGATCCCACGCGCCGCCCTCGCCCGCCGCGTAGATCGCGAGGCGCTTGCCCGGCGGAGGCGCGAGACCCGACACCGAGAGATCGAGGACGGCCGTCTTCACGAGCGGCACCCCTTCTTCCGTTCCGACCGCGTAGCCCGGCGCCAAGCGGACCGCGCCGTCGGGCAGGATGGCGGGGACGTCGAGCGGGTCCAGCGGGTCGAGGTGGACGACCGCGTCGCGGGCGAGACCGCGCGGCGGGATGTAGACGTGGGCTTCGCCGTTCGTCGTGAACACGTTGCCACCTTCCAGTGCGGACACCAGCGCCGGCGTGGTTCGGGCCGCAAACGGCTCCACGTTGTCGACGATGAACTGCACGAGCGCCGAGCCCGTGAGCCCGAGGGTGTCCTGCACCGAGAGCCTGAGCTCGTAGTCGCCGTCCGGCAGTGCGGTAGTGGCGAGCCGCGAAAGAACGCCATCGATCACCGGGCTCTGCAACTGCGCGATCGTCGTGGTGTCGTCCGACGACGCACTGGCAAGCCTGAGGTCGAGGCGGAGCGAGCGGAACCGCAGAGCGGTCGCGGTGCCACGGATGACCAGCGTGTCGCGGACCGGCTCGCGGTGCACCGGCGAGGTGATAACCGGCGCGGGCGGTGTCGCGGCCACCTCGAACGTGGTCGCGGCGGGCGTGGGATCGACGTGGTGCAGCCGGTCGCGCGCCGCCACGCGCAGCGTGTGGACGCCGTCGAGAAGGTCCCGGCCGATCCACGCGTTCTCCCGCGTCCAGGGCGACCACGGCTCGGAATCGAGGGCGGTCGAGAACTCGATTCCGAGAACCTGCCGGTACGCCGCAGCGAATTGCACCGTCTGCAGCCGGTTCGCCGAAAGCGGCGGCGCCGGCGTGATAATCACCGTCTGCGGGGGCACGATCGCCGGCTCGTACAATGCCGCGCCCAAATCCGTCCCGAACCAGAGGCGGCCCGAGTGCTCCACCGTCGCCGCGCTCACGGTGCCGTCGGGCAGTCCGTCGCCGGTGGTGTACGTTTGCCACAGGTCGC
>JBKJXJ010000140.1:0-4670 GCA_046716125.1 Candidatus Eiseniibacteriota bacterium | reverse complement strand
TCGCACGGTCCGATGCCCTCGGGCGTCTACTTCGCCCGCGTGCAGACGCGCAACGAGCAGGCCCGGGCGACGGTGATCCTGGCCGAGTAGTCGAACGCTCCGAACGCGACGGGCGGGCTCCGCGAGGGGCCCGCCCGTCGTCGCTCAACCCCTGAGTCGAATGCGACCGGTGGCTGCCGGAAGGAATGGGTTCAGGGCGCGGCCGCCGCCTGCGGCTGGCGCTTGACCGACTGTGCCTCGAAGATCTTGCCGCCGGCCCAGCACTGCGGGATGGCCAGCACGGCGAGCGAGATGGGATACCACCTCGGACCCATTCCCAGGTTCCACGTCGCCACGACCCCCACGAGCCCGAGGACGACGCCTACGATCCCGAGAATGAGGGCGTGCTTCAGGGGATTCTGCGGCGCGAGCTTCGCCGTGAGCCAGCCTCCCGCGATCCCGATCACGAGCCGATAGGAGCTGGCGATCAGGGCGAGGCGGTCGTCGAGCGGCTGGTTCATCGCCGGGAAGACCTTGACGAAATGGAGCACCATGTCGACCAGTGTCGTGACAATGTTGATGAAGAGCACGCCCGCGGCCACGGCCCGGAAAGATTTCATATTCATGATTGGCCCCCGGGGTTCGGTTGGTTTGCAACCCGACGCACATCGGCTCGGGCCGGCGCCGGACGTTTCGGGCAGACGGGCAAACGCGAAGCGAGCCGCCCCGGACAATGGCAACCCCGGCCGCGTAGTCGGACGCTGCCACACGCACGGGCGGATTCCGCGAGAGCCCCGCCCGCGGATCGTGGCGATGGCCGGTCAATGGTTGCGCCAATTACCGGTAGATCACCTTGAGCCGGCCCCAGCTCTCCTCGTGGACCGGGGTCGCCTCCTCCCGGCAGAACTCCATCTCGAAGCACAGGTCGAGGTCCTCCGAACCATCGACGTCCCTCAGGAAACAGGGAAGAAATGCCGTCCGCCCGGTGAGCCAGTGGGTGCCGTGGGGGTAGGACGTACTCGGTTCTCTCGCGATGATTATCGTTTCCCCCGCATCACAGCCTTCCCTCTGGAGGAAGAACGCGTAGGTGCCGGGGTGGGGCAGGTCGAGGGGCGGATCGAGTATGAAGTCCAACCGTATTGGCAGCCCAGGCGGGTCGCTGTTCGGGACGAGCACCGCCGGCCCATTCTGGATGATGTTCTGCGTGATCGGCCTTGGGGGATCGTAGTTGATGGTGTCCACCATTGTGACGAACAGCCGCGTGGGTGAGTAGGTGAGGTTGTTCGGATAACGCCACACCGTGATACGAGCAATGAGAGTATCGGATGCGTAAAACGTCTGCCCAAGCGCTCTCCCCAAATACGTCCCGCGGGCGCTGTTCCAGCCCGTAGTGTCATTTCCTGCGAGCACGGGCGCACACTCGCCGAGGGCCTCAGCGGCGGCCACGATCGATAAGAGGGTGGCGAAAGACCCTGCCCAGCCGACTCTACGAAAGTGGCGCCGCGGCGGAATCATCGGATCACCAGGAACTTGCCCTCCTGGCGATGCGGGCCGGCTTCCAGCCGGTAGAGATAGACCCCGGTCGGGACCGGGAGGCCGGCATGGTCCCTCCGTTCCCAGACCAACGGCTGGCCGGCCCTGCCCCGCACGGTTGCGACGCGACGCCCGGCAAGGTCGAAGATCGTGAGCCGCGCCGTCACGCCGGGCATGTGGGGCGCCGTTATGGCAAATGCGCCGGGGGGGCCGGTCGGGGTGACCGCCACGCCCTCTCGTTCCTCGCCGGCGGAACTCGGGCCCGCGCCACCCGACCCCAAGGGATTGAACGGGAAGGTGATGGCCGCGATCAGGGCATCCGTACCCCCGCTCGCCGTCGTGACGCGGAACCGGACGTAGAATGTCCCCTGCGGGCAGTTCGCCCCGGTCAGGTAGGTGAGCGTTCGGGTCGCGGGGTTCCAGATCATTCCTGAGATGAGAAAATCCGCGAGGTAGGTCAGTGCATCACCTTCCGGATCGGCCGCCGAGACCGTGATCGTGTTCACGGTCCCAAACACACACGAGAATCCGAAGTTCATCGTTGCCGCGGTGTCAGCAACCGTCCGCGTGCCCTCTCCGGAACTGGTGACCGATACGAATGCTGGGGGGAGGTTCATGTTCCGGCGGCCGGCCCAGATCTGCTTCGAGCCGAGCGCGGTCCGGGTCCCGTCGGGCGAAAGCCGCGGTGAGAGGAGCGGGGAGTCGCCCAGCTCCGCGAATTTGGGGTCGGGGTAGTTCGGCACGACCTTCTGAACAGTCGGAGATATCAGGGTCGGGTCGAGCGTGTGCGTGATGACGTTTCTCACCAGGTCGTCGCGGACGCCATGCCCCATCATGAGGATCTTGTCGTCCGGGGATGTCGCCGGCTGGACCGCATCCGACAGGGGTGACCCCGGCGGGACGAACACCTGCTGCGCAGCGCCCCCCGCCGCCGGGACCTTCCAGAGCGTCCACCGGGTGTCTCCAAACATGTTCTCATCCTGGCGCTGGAAGAAGATCGTCTGCCCGTCCGCTGACCAACTGGCGTAGAAGCTCGCGTTGGCCACGGTAGGCGTCAACTGAATCGCCGTACCGCCGTTGATCGGAATCTTCCATATGCTCCAGCCCCCCGAGGGCACCCCATTGCATCGGCTGAAGACCACCCATTCGCCGTTCGGCGAGATCGCGGGCTGGGCGTCACCCCTATAGGGCCCGCAAAGAGGGTTGTCGCTCGTGGTCACCACAAACTCCGTGGGGTCCCCTGACCACGGCACGCGTTTGCGAATGATCTGCTTGTCGCGGCGGTCCCAGGCGATGAAGTCGTTGCGCGGCGACCAGCTCGGGTCGTAGTCATGATCCGAGTAAGGCTCAAAGGAAAACTGTGTCAGCGCATTGCCATCCTTCGGATCAGACGGAACGATGAAGACCTTGCACCTGCTGAGTCCCCCTTGGAGGATGAACTGGGTGTGCGAAACGAAGCGCCCGCTCGGTGACCAGAATATCTCGCTGCCGCCCCTCGAGCCGGGCGTGCCTGGCGGGCACGTTTCGCAGTAGTTCGTGCGCCGCACCAGTGTGCCGTGCAGGGCGTTGCGGCGCCAGTGATCGGTGTGGACGAGCAAAAGGGACGCGTCGGCGCTGCCGGATACGCCGTCGTAGTTCAGGTCGCACGGGGAGCCGGCGTCGGCACTCGTGACTCGCCCGTCGGCGTTCGTGTCGGCGGTGCGGACGACGATGGCCCTGCCGCCCTGATGGACCCCGGCCACGAAGAGGTCCACGGTCAACACTCCGCAGCCAGAGAGACTCGGGATCGTGAGGCGCGCGACTCCACAGCCGTCTGTAGAATCGTCGGCGAAGACCTGGGCGCGCTTGTCGCTTACGACCACGTTGCCGTTGCTGGTCGTGTAGGTGACCCAGATCGAATCCGGCGGCACCCCGACCCTGGGGTTGCAGTCGGAGTCGAAGTACTCGACACCGATTCGTAGCCTCGAGGGATGAGGGTGGGAAGGATGGTTGACGACGACGCTGTCACCGGCGGGACAGGCGGCAACGCTGTCGCTCGCGCTCCAGCGCACATTCGGTCCGCCGAGACCGCCGCCAGCGAAGCTCTCAATGCAGAAAGGGCACTCGCCAGCCACCGATCCCGGATTGGCCATGGCGAGAAGCGCGAAGAGGAAAACCGCGTGGACTAGTCGGGGGGGGCGTTTCGAGCGCATAGAGGAAGCTCCTTCCGCCGGACGGCGGCGTTGAGGCTCGGCACGAGGAGGCTACGCCCGCTCTGAAGGCGGTCAAGCGAAATCGCGGGTCGAGCCTCTGCATTGAAAGAGCCGATCAGATGCGTTGCCGCGGCCGCAAGCTCACCGGCGCCAGACCCTTGGGCTGCCTGCCCCGGTCCGCGAGGCACTCGGGTGGCCTGGTGGGGGTTCACGCTTCTCGCGCCCGGCCGCTTCCGGCGCGGGGATAGATCCCCTACAGCCGCTTGTAGTCCGGTCCGCCGCCGCCCTCAGGCGTGACCCAGGTGATGATCTGGTAGGGGTCGGCGATGTCGCACGTCTTGCAATGGACGCAGTTGGATGCATTGATCTGCAGCTTGAGCGCGCCTTCCTTCGCCGGGTCGGGGACCATCTCGTAGACGTTGGCGGGGCAGAAGTGCTGGCACGGATTGCCGAACTCGGCGCGACAGCGTGTCGCGCACACGCTGGTGTCCGCGACCACGAGGTGCACCGGCTGGTCCTCGTCGTGCATCGTCCCCGAGAGGTAGACGTCCGCCAGCTTGTCGAACGTGAGCGCACGATCGGGCGCAGCGAGGGCGGGCTTCCCGTGGGGATGCACCTCGGCGAGCTTGCGCATCCGCGTGTGACCCGGCTCGTTCCTCACGCGGTCACGCAGCAGGATGTCCCGTCCGCCGGTCACCATCGCGACCCCGGTGTTGAGCATCCCCGTGAAGAGGCCGTGCTCGAACCCCTGGTGGAAGTTGCGCACCGAGCGGAGTTCCCCGGCCGCCCACGAGGCCTCGACCCGTCGTTCGTAGCCGGCGAGGCGCTCCTTCGAGAAGTCGCCGGCGAGCAGGCACTCGAACAGCGTCTCGGCGGCGAGCATCCCCGACTTCATCGCGAGATGGATGCCCTTGAGCCGCGCCCCGTTGAGGAAGCCGCCGGTGTCGCCGCACAGGAGCAGCCCAT
>JBKJXJ010000139.1:0-3767 GCA_046716125.1 Candidatus Eiseniibacteriota bacterium | reverse complement strand
CAGACCGTCTCCGAAACCGGCGGGTACGTTTCGGTGGGCGGGGCCGCCACGATCGTGAACGGCATCGAAGCCGCCTCGGCGAGCGGCTGCAGACCTTCCAGCGGGCGCGACGGCCGCGCCAGTCCCGAGAGGGCAAGGGGCTCGTCCAGGAGGACGTTGGTGATCTCGAGCTCGACGATCGGCGCAGGCGGCGCCGGTGGTGGCAGCGACACCGCGGGCGCGGCGACAGCGACCGGGGCCACCGGTTCGAGCTCCGGAAGGTCGATCGCGTTCGGATCATCGGCCTCCGCCCACGACACCGCGCGAGTGGTCAACTCCGCCGGCTCCGGGCTCGGCGGGATGAGGACGGTGTGCGCCGGCTGTGTGCCGACCAGGGGCGCCGGCGCGTCATCGGCGTCGAGCGAGGCCACCTCGATCTCGGGCGTGGGCGGGATCATCTCCACCAGCGCGAGCGGCGTCTCAACCGACTCCTCCCCGGCGGACGCCGCCACCACGGTCGCGGGCTCGGACTCGGGATCCGCGGGCGCCGCATCCTCGGGCATTGCCTCGCTCACGCGGTCCGCGGCGGTCGTCGACTCGGCCCGCTTCGGATGGCGCCCGAGGAGCCACGCGATCGCGTTCTTGAGCCAGCCCCAGAAACCGAGCCTGGAGCGCTTCACGTCCTCCTCGTATTCGGCCGCCCAGTCAAGAGAAGCCCCCACGCCATCGCCGGCGGTGGATCCGGGCTCGGTCGCGAGCGCTTCGGCGCCGAGCCGCATCTCGAGCCCCGCGCCTTCGTGCGCCTGGTGCGGGCGGAGGGGGGACACAGCCACCCGGGGCTCGGGGGGCGGGGTGGGATGAGCCGGTTCAGGACCGCCCTCGGCGTTCCACGCGGCTTCGACCTCGGCGCCGCCCGCGGCCGGTTCGTAGGGCGACCGGCTCCAGGATATGCGGACCTGGACATCATGATGGGACGGGATGCTCCATGCGCGAGCCTGGCGCCCGCGGTCGTCGCGCAGCGTCACCCACGTGGGAGTGCGCGCCTGACCGTCCACCCAAACCGAGACCTTGGCGTCGCCGACCCACCCGAACCCGATCTCGCCTCGACCCTCGACGAAGGCGAACGAGCACGGCGACGGGAAGTCGGGCTGATCCCAGAGTTCCCCATGGGAGAAGAGGAGCCCGGTCATGGCATGGTCAAGAAGTGCGGGGATCGGCCGCGAAGCGGGTCGGGCGGCGCTGGAATCGTGTGCCACACCGCCTACGTCATATAACCAGCCCTCGGCGTCACGACAGTCGAACCCTTCGGGCACTCCGAGGAGTCCAAGGTGCAGGCCGGGCGACCGGGCCTCTGCGGTCAGGACTTCGCCGGTCGGATGGGCGAGAACTGCCCACCCCAGTTCAGTGTGGGTGACCTTGCTCATGGAGTGGGGCTCCCTCCCCGTGAATTCTCCTACTTCCCGCGGTGACACCGCGGATGGAGCGCAAGCTAGATGTCTGGCCTGCAAGTGTCAATGGTGTATGAGCTTGAGTGGCACATGTCTTGCGTGAAGCTACTGCAGCGGCCGGCCGATGATGAGGCACATGGCAGGCCAAGGTTTCAGCCGATAGTCGAATGAGGAGTTTAGGCTTGCATTATGCATGCCGCCTCCTTACTTTGCCGCGGAATCACATTGTTTCCACGCCGCCTCCACCCTCAGAGGTCCCCTTGCCCAACCGCAGCCTGAAACCGGTCGTCGTGCTTGCTGCCCTGGCGCTTTGCGGCCCGGCTGGCGCGGACCTGACGGCCCCGTTGGTCGCGCCCATCCCGGTCGCGGTCGTGGACTCCCTGGGCGCTGTGGCCTCGGGCGTGCTCACCTCTTCGCGCGCCGCCTACGAGCGGGCATGGACCGAGCGTGAGTCGGGCCATCAGTTGGCGGCGATCAAGATCGCCGACGACGCGATCCGCCAGATCGCCCCCCTGCTATCGGGCGGCGTGGACGCCTCGACCCGGCGCGAGCTGGTGGACATCCATTCGAAGCTCGGCGGCCTCAGGGACGCGGCACAGGACGCGCTGTCCCCGGCCCCCGCCCCCAAGGTCAAGCTCGAGACCGCCGATCCGGTGGTCCTCAATACGCCCGCGATCGAGGCGATCGAGCCCCAGTTCAATGCCGAGGTCCATCGCTACATCGAGTACTTCACCGGCGCCGGGCGCTCGGTATTCGAGCGCTGGCTGATCCGCTCGGGGCGCTATATGTCGCTGTTCCGGGACGTGCTCAAGAAGGAAGGGCTTCCGCCCGACCTCGTGCACCTGGTGTTCGTCGAGAGCGGCTTCAACGTGCACGCCCGCTCGGTCTCGGCCGCGGTCGGCCCGTGGCAGTTCCTGAGGTCCACCGGGCGGTTGTTCGGACTCACGGTCAACCAGTGGGTGGACGAGCGCAAGGACCCCGAGAAGTCCACCGTGGCGGCTGCGCGTTACCTGAAGCACCTGTACTCGATCTTCGGCGATTGGCCGCTCGCGCTGGCCTCCTACAACGCCGGCGAAGGTACGGTCCTGCGCGCCATCAAGAAGCAGGGCACCACGAACTACTGGGATCTGCGGCTGCCGCGCCAGACCGAGGACTACGTGCCGCAGTTCATGGCGGTGCTCGCGATCTCGCGAGAGCCCGAGAAGTACGGGTTCGACGCGATCGAGCTCGAGCGGCCGATCGATTTCGACGAGATCGCCCTGCGGGGCGCGGTGGACCTGCGCGCGATCGCGCGGTTCGCCGAGTGCACCTATGAGGAGATGCGGCTCCTGAACCCGGCCGTGCTCAAGCACGCCGCACAGGGCCGGGACGGCGTCACGATGCTCCGGGTCCCGCGCGGCAAGGCGGAGGTCATCCTGCGGAAGCTTCAGGGCGGCGGCGCGCTTCCCGCGATCGACCTGAGCGTCAAGCACCGCGTCCGCAAGGGCGAGACGCTTCAGAAGATCGCCAACCAGTACCACGTTGGCGCGACCCAGCTGGCCAAGGCGAACGGGATCTCGCGTTCGCGCCCACTCACGCGCGGCATGATCCTCAGCGTCCCGGCCTCGCTGCGCTCACCCGCCCCGGCCGAGCTCGAGGACAACGATCCGCGCGGCTCGACCGCCTATGTGCCGGCGCGCAAAATCCGCCCGCCCAGGTCGCTCCAGGCCGAGTCGGACGCGGAAGGCCGGGCCCGCCACACCGTCCGCAAGGGCGAGACGCTCTCGACGATCGCGACCAAGTACGGCGTGACGGTGTCGGACATCAAGCGCTGGAACCACCTCTCGACCGCGAGCGTGCCCCGCGGGACGCGCCTGCGGATCCGCGTCGGCGACGCGGCGATCTCCTCGCCCGAGTCGCTCGCCGCCGACAGCGTGCGCGTCGCCCAGCTCAAGCCGCCTCCGGCCCGCTAGTCGGGCCGCTCGGGAGCGCGCGGCCCGGTCGCCGGCACCGTCAGGGTGCGCAGCGGCGACACCCTGAGCGAGATCGCCAAGCGGAACGGGACCACGGTCTCGCGCCTCAAGCAGGCGAACCGCCTCGGGTCGTCGCGCGTCCGCGCCGGCCAGCGGCTCCGACTCCCCGCCTAGTTTGTTGGTGCCTGATCGAGCGCCGTCAGAGAACCCGACGGGACGCCTCCGGGGCACGTTCGCCTGGTCATACTGACGAGGCGAACTCTAGCCCAACTTCCGCAGTTCGTGCGACCGGTTCTCGTTCTTTCAACGCGTTAGCCGGTTTTCGTCGCTCAAGTTGGCACTACATTTTGTCGATCCGCGGCGGGATCCGCAGCCGCTCCGGCAGTCG
>JBKJXJ010000138.1:0-5931 GCA_046716125.1 Candidatus Eiseniibacteriota bacterium | reverse complement strand
CTTCCGGAGACGTCCCGCAGGTGCTGAAGCTGGCGCTCGAGGCGCTTGTGCAGCAGCTCGAGAAGCACCGGTTCTCGGCGACGATACGGCCGCGCCCTCGCCCGGGACGCCGGCCTGAAGACCCGCGGTCTGTTCCCGCAGACGTCCAGCGGGCGGTCTGGCAGCGCGATGACGGCCAGTGCACGTTCGTGAGCGAGGACGGGCACCGTTGTCAGGAGCGCTGGTTCGTCGAGCTCGATCACATCGAGGCGGTCGCGCGCGGCGGCGGGGCGGCGGTGTCCAACCTCCGGCTCCTGTGCTGGGCGCACAACCAATACGAAGCCGAGCGCACGTTCGGCGCCGAGTTCATGCGACACAAGCGGATTGCGGCCGCAAAGGTGCGGACGGCTCGTGCGACGTCCAGTCCGAAGCCAGGCGCATCTGCCGTGGCGGCCGGACCCTGACATCTGACCGCGCTACCTGGCCGCCGACCCCAGCAGCAGGTCCACGATCCGTGCCCCGCTCTTCCCGTCGCCGAACGGGTTGGTCCACTCGCGCGGCTTCGCGGCCATCGCGCGGGCGCCGGCGACGATCCGCGCGCTCTCGGCGCCGACCAGCAGGTTGGCGCCCACCTCGACCGACTCCGGCCGCTCGGTGTTGTCGCGGAGCGTGACGCACGGCACTCCGAGGCAGCACGCCTCCTCCTGGAGTCCGCCCGAGTCGGTGAGCATCAGCGCCGCCTCGGCGTGGAGCCCGAGGAACTCGAGGTAGCCGAGCGGCGGCAGCCGGCGCACCGTGCCATCCACCGAAAGCCCGAGCGCGTCGAGCTGCTTCGCGGTGCGGGGATGGAGTGCGAGAAGCACCGGCATGTCGAGGGCGCGGCCGGCTTCCGAGAGCCCGGTGAAGATGCCGCGCAATCGGTCTTCGTGATCCACGTTCTCGGCGCGATGGGTGGTCGCCAGGGCATAGCGCCCGGGCGATACGCCGAAGCGCTCGAGCAGTCCCGGGGTGCGGGCCCGCTCGCGCTGGCGCAGCACCTCGTCCACGACGGTGTTGCCGGTGACATGGATCCGATCCGAGCCGACGCCCTCGCCCATGAGGATTCGCCGCGCGTGTTCGGTGGGTGCGAAGAGGTGATCCGAAAGATGATCGGTGAGGATGCGGTTGATCTCCTCCGGCATGGTCCGGTCGTAGGACCGGAGTCCGGCCTCGACGTGCCCGACGCGAATGCCCAGCTTGTGCGCGGTCAGTCCGGCGGCCAGCACCGAGTTCGTGTCGCCCTCGACCAGCAGCACGTCGGGTCGCTCGCGCTCGAGGATCGGGGCGATGCCGTTGACGATCGCGCCGATCTGATAGGCCTGCGAGCCCGACCCGACCTCGAGGTTATGGTGGGGCTGCGGGAGCTCCAGCTCGCGGAAGAACACGCCGTCCATCTCGAACGAGTAGTGCTGCCCGGTGTGGAGCAGCAGGTACGGAGCGCCCCGGTCGATACAGGCGCGGACCACCGGCGCCATCTTGATGATCTCGGGACGCGTGCCGACGACGATCCCGATCATTCCGGGGAGCCCGGCCTGACCTCGATCGTCGTGATGGTGGGTGTGGCCCCGTTGGCGGCCGTCGCCCGCGCCGGTTCTGGCTCGAGCGCCTCGAGGCGCGCCCGGATCTGGCCCGGGCGATAGCGGAGCATGCGTTCAACGCGGCGCCTCGCGAGCAGGGCGATGGTCGAGCGGATGGTGCGCAGCACCTTCATCTTGCTCTGGCCGACGCGGTCACCGTAGTCCAGGACGAAGCCGATCTCGCAGACCCGGACGCCGAGGGGCCCGAGTCGCAGCAGCAGATCCATGACCGCCTCGAACCCTCGAGCCGTGCACAGCGCCTCGCCGTAGACCCTGCGCGCGCGGGCGAGCAGCGGCGCCCGGTAGGCGCGGAAGCAGCAGGTGTAGTCGCGCACGCCGGGGATGGGGTAGAGCGTCTGGAAAACGAGACGCCCGACGTCCGAGAGCGCGCGCCGGTGGACGGGCACGCCGTGAACCTCGGCGCCGCTGCGGTACCGGGAGGCGATCGAAAGGTCGTATCCCTCGGACAGTTTCGCGACCAGGGCCGGGATCATCGCCGGCGGATGGGTGTTGTCGGCGTCGAGGGTGACGATGACATCCGACTCGCCGGCCCGGTCCAGGCACCAGTAGATGCCGGTCCTGAGCCCTGCGCCCAGCCCGCGGTTGGTCTCGTGCCGGAGTACCGTGAGGGGCAGCACGCCACCGCTCTCCTCGACCGCCCGCTCGGCCTCGGCGATCGTCCGGTCGGCACTCCCGTCATCCACCAGGACCGCACGGTAGGGGGCGCCGCCGCGCATGGCGTCGGCCAGCGCCAGCAGCGTCGGACGGATGACACGCTCCTCGTTGTACGCGGGGAAGATGACGTAGATCATCGTGGAAGGCCTTCTCGGGCAAGCCGGGGTCGTACGTGTCTGGAGCTCACGCCGGCGAGGGCAGGAGCCACTCCGTAGCGCGCACAGCGACCTTTGATTATGGGCGCGGAGGCACGTCGTCCGCAATCGTGATCTCGTCTCGCCGGCAGCGGCGCGCGGGCGGGTCTATCGCCACATCACGTGGCGTGCGCCCTCGGAACGCCTACCCACCCTTGCGCGGCTCAGACGGGGATCGTGATGGTGGGGTCGACTCACCCGAGGCCCGCGGGCGGACAGCCGGCGGCGTTGTCGGCGATCGGCCCGCGGCTTGACCGGGTACGTAAGCATGGGAAGATGCATGCCCGGCCGGCGTATCGGGGATGGAACCCGGCGCCGCGGCATAGTCACGCTCATCCCCCAGGAGGTTTCATGTCTTCGGCACGCATCCTGTTCACGATCGGGCTGCTTGGCCTCTGCGCCGGTGCGGCGGCCGCCGGTCCCGCGCTGACCGTCTATACCCAGGACCTCGGTTTCGTGCGCGAGACCCGCACGCTGGAGATGGCGGGCGCCAGCGACACCGTACGGATCCCCGAGGTGGGGGAGCGGCTCGACTTCTCGAGCGTGCGTCTCATCCCCGCCGGCGGGGCCAGGGTCACGCGGCTGGCCTATCGGTTCGACGCCGCCAGCGGGGACGGCGTGATCGAACGCGCCCGCGGCAGCCGGGTGCGTGTCTCGTCGCGTGGCGACCGCGTGGCGGAGGGGACGCTGGTGGCGGCCGACGGCAGCTGGCTCGTGGTGCGGGCGGACGATGGCGCGGTGCTCGCCCTGTCACGCACATCGGTCGATGAGGTGCGATTCTCCAAGCCGCCGGGCGACATGCTGTTACGTCCTACGCTTGAGGCGGTCATCGAAGGAGGCAAGCGGGGCCGGCTCGAGGCCGAGCTGTCCTATCTGACGGGCGGGCTTGGCTGGAGCGCCGAGCACTCTCTGGTCCGGAGCGGGGAATCCGGCGGGACGTGGTCCGCGTCGGTGACGGTCGAGAACACGAGCGGCCGGGAGTTCCGGGACGCCACCCTCAAGCTGGTGGCCGGCTCGCCTAATCGGGTCGGCGCGATCCCCCCGCGCCCCGTGATGATGCGCATGACCGCGCTCGGGGACGCCGCCGCGCAGGAGAAGGTGGACCTGAGCGAGGAGACGTTCGCCGAGTACCATCTTTACTCCCTCGACCACCCGGCGACGCTGCGAGACCGGGAGAGCCAGAAGCTCTCGATGATCGCGCCGCGCAAAGTGAAGCTGACGCCGCGCTATCTCTACCGTGGCGGAGCGAGCGGCGTGGCCGCACAGGTCATCGTCGAGAACAGCTCCGCGGCCGGTCTCGGCCTGCCGCTGCCGGGCGGGCGGGTGCGCGTCTACGAGGCCGACCCCTCGGGCGCGCTCCAGTTCACCGGTGAGAGCCGGATCGTGCACACCGCCGAGGGCGAGAAGCTCACCCTCGAGATCGGCACCGCGTTCGATCTCGTCGCCGAGCGCCGGGAGGTCTACAACCGCCGCATCAGCGACCGCGAGCGCGAGTACCAGGTCGAGATCAAGCTGCGCAACCGCAAGAAGGGGGACGTCACGATCCTGGTCGAGGAACCCGTCGCGGGGGACAACGAAGTGTTGAAGAGCAGCCATCCCGCGACCCGCAAGGACGCGAACACCCTCCAGTTCACGATCCCGGTTCCCGCCGGGAAGGAGACCGTGCTGACATACAGCCTGCGCGTCCGCTACTGACGCCCGCGCCGACGACCGCCGGGACCGCGCGCCGTCGACCGCGCGGCGGCGGGGAAGGGGCCGGCGGGCGCGGCCGCCAGATTCGCAGTCGCGGCGCCAGATGCGGTATTCTTTCCCCCACGACAGGCCGCAGTCGGCGGATCCACTCCCAACTCGCATCCCAGAGAGTCGCATGGCGCCGCTACGTCCCCTCCGCCTGCCGCCCACGATCGCGATCATGGCCGGCGCCATCCTCGTGCTCGCCGGGCCCGCGCGGGCGCAACTCTCCCTGCCGTCGAACTTCACGGAAGAGATCGTCTATCACGGGCTGGACCTCTCGACCGGGATCGCCCTGCTTCCCGACGGGCGGCTGTTCGTGGTCGAGAAGACCACCGGGCGCGTCCGGCTGATCGTGAACGGGGCGCTCGCCGCCATCGACCCGGTGCTGACGGTGCCGGAGGTGGACGGGGCCATCCTCGAGCAGGGGCTGCTCGGCGTCGCCGTGGATCCGGGATGGCCGGCGCGACCCTACATCTACGTGCACTACACCCACACGGCCTCGGCCTTCATCAAGATCTCGCGCTTCACCGTGGGGGGCGATCTCGGCTTCACCGGGAACGGGAGCCTCACGATCGAGCCCTCCACCCGCCACGACATCCTGACGGACCTTCTGGACGCTACGCCCTACCACAACGGCGGCACGCTGCGCTTCGGCCCCGACGGGATGCTCTATGCCTCGATCGGAGACGACAACACCCCGTGCTTCGCCCAGGACCTCACCCGGCTGGCAGGGAAGATCCTGCGCCTCGATGTCTCCGCCCTTCCCGCCGGCGGCGGAGGACCGCCGCCCAAGAGCCTCATCACGCCGGCCGACAATCCCTTCGTATCGCACAGAAACGAGAATGCCCGGCTGGTGTGCCACCGGGGGATGCGGAATCCATTCCGGTTCGGGATCGATCCGCTCACCGGTGCGATGGTGATCGGGGACGTCGGGTTCGAATCGCGTGAGGAGGTCGACCTCGTCTCGACCTTCGGGCGAAATCTGCAGTGGCCCATCTACGAAGGGGACATCCCTGGTCCGATGTCATGTCCGGGGGTGGACAGCACGGCCTGGACCTATCCGATCAGCATCTGGGACCACACCCAGGGAGAGGCGGTGACCGGCGGGCTGATCTACCGAAGGACTCGCGGCGCCCAGTTCGGATTCCCTCCCGTTTACGAGGGCGCCATCTTCTTCAACGACTTCTACGGGTCGTGGGTCCGGTGTCTGTTCGAGGGCCAGAGCGGTATCGGCACGACCTGGGGGTGGCAGATCGGCGCCACGCTCATCGTGGACTGGCTGCAGGCGCCCGACGGGTCGCTCTACTACTGCCGCCTCCTGAGCGAGGCGACGGAGGGTCCGGGCGAGATCCGCCGCATCCGCTACATCGATCCCGGCCCGGGCGGGACCGGTGTGCCCGGAGGCGGCGGGCCGCAGCTCGAGTTCCGAGCACCGTATCCCTCGCCATCGCGCGCCGGGATGACGTTCGAATACTCCACCGTCTCGGAGGGGCCGGTCTCGCTCGCCATCTACGATGTGGGCGGTCGGATGGTCCGGCGCCTCGTAGCCCTCGAACGTGAGGCCCCCGGCGTCCATCGCGCGGCCTGGGACGGGAAGGACGCCTCCGGTCATCGGGTGGCGCCCGGTGTCTATCTCTCGCGGCTGAGCGTGGCGGGTCGGGTCCTCGAGCGACGGGTGGTGCTGACCCAGTAGCCCCGGCGCCCTCGACCGCATCCCGCCGCTCGGGTAGCAT
>JBKJXJ010000137.1:0-3634 GCA_046716125.1 Candidatus Eiseniibacteriota bacterium | reverse complement strand
GGGGGCTGGGGGGCCCCCCTTTCTGGGGGGGCCGTCGCCGCCACGGCGGCAGGGGCGTTCGTCGCCCTGACCTGCGCGCTCCCGTTCGCCCGGGCCGCCGACGCCGGCTGTGACCCCGAACGGCTCTGGCGCCGATGCGTGGTGTCGAAGCCCGCCACGCAGGCGAGCCCCGACTCGATCGAAATCCGGTTCGAGGGCGAGCCCACGGCGCGGACGTTGGCGCTGGCGTCGGTCCCGCTCCAGAACGCCGCGGCGAACCTGAGGCGGCGGAACGCCGCGATCGTCGAGATCGGCGGTCACCGCGGCGCCGAGGCGGTGACCGGGCTGGGGGCGCGTGCCGGTTGGGGACTGAGGCTGGCCGTCATGGCCGGAATCGCCACGGCGCTGCTGGCCCTCGCCGGCCGCCTCATCTCCGGAGCCCCGAGCGCGCTGGCGCTCGGTGAGGATGGACCCTACAGCAGCTCGAAGTGGCAGATGCTGGTCTGGTTCACCGTCCTCGTGGTCGCCTACGGCACCACCATCGTGCTCCGCGGATGGGCAGGAGGGATCGCGTACGCGGGGGGCGTGGGAATCCCCGCGAAGCTCCTCATCCTCTCGGGGCTGAGCGCCATCACGTTCGCCGCCGCCCGGACGATTCGACAGCTCAGGGAGAACCGCGCCGCGGCCCGCAAGGCCGCGCCGACGACGCCGGACGGCAAGGAGCCGGAGCGGTCCACGCGGCCGCGGGCGAGATTCCCGGCGGACCTGATCCGCGACGGAAGCGATCCGCCCGACCTCGCGCGATTCCAGATGGTCGTCGTGACCACCCTGGCGGTGGCCGTATACGTCATGCGGGTCTTCGGCTGCCTCGGACAGGTCGAGCTCGTGGCCACGACGTCGCTTCCCGATGTGGACACCGCCATCCTCGGCGGCGTCGGGATCAGTCAGGGCGTCTATCTGGCGAGGAAATCGATGGCGCTGTTGGAGAGGGGATAGCTCCGTGGGGATACGCGGGTCAGCGGGGGGCTGTGCGCTTCACCATCTGCGGCTCGACGTTGACCACGTCGGAGATGGACTCGAGCGCGGGGATGCCGCGCAGCGACGCCGGGATGCCTCCGGACGCCGCCTTCACCCAGGCCGCGCTCGGCGAGTAGGGGAGGATGCCGTGGATCGTGAATCCCTCGCGCGAGAGCGCGTCTCCGCACGCCGAGGCGGCGATGCCCTCGCGGAAGCGCACGAGCACCAGGCCGGTGGGAACCGCCGGAGCGCCGCGGCGCGTGAGCGCGTAGACCGGCGTCACGGTCGCGTGAAGCAGCGCGCGCGGGAGCGCATGGGTGTCCCGACGGCACACGACGATGGGTGGATCCTCGAGCGTAAGGATGACCTCCCAGCTGGCCGGCGGCGCGATGCCCTCGTGGATCGCGATCAGCTCGGGCAGGCGCCGGTAGAGCACCCTCGGCTCGGCGGTGCTGGCGCGCAGGGTGCGCGGGAATGCCGTGAAATCTTCGATCCTGGCCACGGTGGACCGACTATAGGACCGGGTCGCACAGCCCGCCACTAGCCCGAACGGACGGAGGACACGCATGTACATCTATCGTTACGGGGGCCGCAGGGGCAAGCCACTGGGGCTTGAACTGGACCCCACGCTCATCGTGGTGAGGACGTACAGTGGCACGCCGCTGCGCGAGGCACGCATGAGTGCCCGGGCGCGCGGCGTCCTCGCCGATCTCGAGCTCGTCGCCCGGTTCCACGACGCGGGCGTCGAGGTGTTTCGGGTGGTCTCGGCGCAGCGCCGCCGCGCCGCGCGCGACGAGGGGCTCGCACTCCTGAGATCGGATCCCGATTGCCGCTTCGCCGGCCGCGTGCTGCGCGACGCGAAGACCGGCGCGCCGGTCGTCTACACCGAGAACTTCTTCATCAAGTTCGCGGACGCCGCCGGCCCCGCGGCGTCACGCAGCGTGCTCGCCAAACACGGGCTCCGGGTGAGGCGCGAGCTGGGATACGCGCGGAACGCGTGGTTCGTCTCCGCCCCCGAAGGCAGCGGCCGGCGTGTGTTCGCGATCGCCGAGAAGCTCCTCGAAGACCGGAGCGTCGAGTTGTGCCACCCCGAGCTGGCGCGCCGGATCCAGCGCCGCCGCGCATTCCCGCAACAATGGCACCTGAAGAAGACGACTATCGAAAGCCAGGTCATCGACGAGCATGCGAGCGTCGAAGCCGCCTGGGCGCTGAGCCAGGGCGAAGGCACGATCATCGCGGTGGTCGACGACGGCGTGGACATCGACCATGAGGAGTTCGCCGGCTCGAACAAGGTCGTCGCCCCGCGCGACGTGACACGCGCCGGCGACGACCCGCGGCCCGGTAGCCGCGATGACCACGGCACGGCCTGCTCCGGCGTGGCGTGCGCAAGCGGCCTCATCGGCGCTTCCGGCGTGGCGCCCAGGGCGCGCCTCATGCCCATCCGCTGCGTCTCGGCGCTCGGCGCGCAGCCCGAGGGGGACGCATTCCACTGGGCCGCCCAGCACGGCGCCGATGTCATCTCCTGCAGCTGGGGCCCGCCCGACAACGAGGGCCCGGCGCCGCTGCCCGACTCGACCCGGCTCGCGATGGACTGGGCCATCAGCCAGGGCCGGAACGGCAAGGGCTGCGTCATCACGTTCGCTGCCGGCAACGGCGACGAGAGCGTGGACGAGGACAAGTACGCCGCCTACCCGAACGTGATCGCCGTCGCGGCGTGCAACGATCGCGGAAGGAAGAGCGACTACAGCGACCATGGCCGCGCCATCCACTGCGCGTTTCCAAGCAACGACACGACTTCGGCGCTCACCCCCGGCATCTGGACCACCGACCGTATGGGCGCCGCGGGCTACAACCCGGGGCGCGCCTCGCTCGGCGACGTGGCCGGCAACTACACCGGTCGCTTCGGTGGAACGTCGAGCGCCTGCCCCGGCGTGGCGGGGGTGGCGGCGCTGGTGCTGTCGCGCAATCCGGCGCTCCGTTGGGACGAGGTGAAGGATGTCCTCCGGCGCTCGTGTGACCGTATCGACGCCGCGGGAGGGAAGTACGACGCGAATGGTCACAGTCGCAAGTACGGTTACGGGCGCGTGAATGCGAAGAAAGCGGTGGAGCTGGCGTTACCGGACGCGGCGGCGGGCGAGGTGACCTCTCACGCGACGACGCGCGTCGCGGCGATCAAGGATCTCGCGACGGTGCGGGTCGAACTGGAGGTCGCCGGGACGAAGAAGATCAAGGCCCTGCGCGTCGGTGTGGATATCGAGCACACCTGGATCGGCGATCTCGTTGTGCGCGTGATCCCGCCCCGGGGAGCCGCGATCGTGCTGCACGACCGCGAGGGTGGCGGCACGTCAAACCTGAGACGCACCTACGACGAGGTGTCGACGCCGGAGCTGAAAACGATGCGTGGCCGGAGCGCGCGCGGCAAGTGGGCGCTCGAGGTGGAGGACCGGGAGAAGGAGGACGTGGGGAGGGTGAGGCGGTTCGCGGTGGAATTCACGGCGTCATAGCCCGCGACGCAGCCCACGGCCTGCTTCTCGTCGTCGGGAGTCGAGCCGCGGCCGTCGCCTCGGACTACAGCGGGACGACGTCTCCCTGGGCGGCCAGGTAGAGCGCCGTGGCGGCCTTTCGATAGGCCGAGACC
>JBKJXJ010000136.1:0-3980 GCA_046716125.1 Candidatus Eiseniibacteriota bacterium | reverse complement strand
GATCGGAGCCCCTCACGATGACCTCTTCCCCAACTCGCCGCACGTTTCTGCTTGCCGCGGCTCTCGCGACGATCGCCACGGCCGCGCACGCCGACTGGCCGGCGGATGGCGTGGTGCTGTGCTCGGCCTGTCGGGCCCGCGGCGTGATCATCGCCCCCGATGGGACCGGCGGGGCGTTCGTGACCTGGACCGATGAACGCAATAGCACGACCGGGACCAACGACGACGTGTTCATGCAGCGCGTAACCGCGTCGGGTGCGATCGCGCCGGGGTGGCCGGCCGACGGGCTACCCGTGTCGCTTGCGCCACTCGCACAGCAAACGGATGGCATCCATTCAATCGTTCCCGACGGGCTGGGCGGAGTGATCGTCGCCTGGCGTGACTCCCGCAATGCCATTTCGGACGGGACTTACTCCGACACCTACGCGCAGCGCGTCCTCGCCGACGGCACACTCGCGCCAGGCTGGCCGGTGGACGGCGCGCCGGTCGCGAGGACGCCGAATTCTCAATTCTTCCCGGTGGTGCTGGCGGACGGCTACGGGGGGGCGTTCTTTACGTGGCAAGAGGGAACCGTGCCGGACCCCGATATCCTCGTGCAGCATCTGGGGCCGGATGGCGGGGTGATGCAGGGCTGGCCCGTGAATGGGCTGCCGGTTTGCACCTCCGCCGGATTCCAGGGCTATCCCCAGCTCGCGCCCGACGGGTCCGGCGGTGTCCTGGTCGCCTGGGGCGACTTCGACGTGGTCTCGACTTCCTCCGCGCAACGCGTTGATGCCGGGGGTCAGATCGCTCCGGGCTGGCCCGAGAATGGGATTCAGATGGCCCCGAACTTCTATCATCGGGAGTTCATCTCGGACGGAGTGGGCGGGGCGTTCCTCGCCGGTGGCATCCCGGCCGGCGCCTTCACCGACCTCTACTTGCAGCGATTCACGGGCAGCGGTGAGATCGCGGCGGGTTGGCCGTCGAATGGCGCGCCTGTGTGCCTCGCGCCCGATGAGCGCTATGGATTGCGGATGGAACCCGACGGCTTTGGCGGGGTCGTGATGGTGTGGGCGGACTACCGCGACCACTCGGACCCCGACGTGTACGCGCTGCGCATGCGAGCGGATGGCACGCGTTCGCCGGGCTGGCCGGTGAACGGCCTGCCGATCACGGTCAACACAGCGTTGGACGACTTCCCGGACATTGCCTCCGACGGCCAGGGCGGGGCCTATCTCACCTGGGTCCAGTACACGACCGAGACCGGCAACCTGGTGATGGTCCAGCACCTGACCGGCGCCGGTACGGTGGCGCCGGGCTGGCCGCAGGGGGGCCGCGTGGTGCCGACGGTGGTGGGGTCCCCTCAGCCCAAGATCGCTGCGGATGGCGTGGGTGGGGCGATCGTCACCTGGGATGACTACTACGAGGAGGCGCGCGCGCTCCGCATCGGCCCAGACGGCCCGGTCCCGGTGGCCGTCTCGCTGGCGAGCGTCGAGGCCGAAGCCGGGCTCGTGCGACTGGTGTGGTACGCGGGCGGTGAGGCACCACTCATCGCCGGCGTCGAGCGCCGCACCGAGTCGGGCGAGTGGGAAGGGCTCGCCTCGATCACCGCCAACGGGACCGGGACGCTCCGCTACGAGGACCGCACGGTCATCTCGGGCACGCGCTATGCGTATCGACTCACCTACCGAGATGGAGTGGAGACCCTCCAAACCATCGAGACCTGGATCACGGTGCCGGCCCTTCGGTTCGCCCTGCGCGGTCTCACGCCCAACCCGAGCGCTGGCGACCCGGTAGTTTCGTTCTCGCTCGCGAGCGACGCGCCCGCCACTCTCGAACTGTTCGATCTACACGGCCGCCTCGTTCTCTCGCATGAGGCAGGTGCTCCGGGCGCGGGAGCGCATTCGGTGCGGCTCGAGGGCCGCGGCCGGCTGCCGGCCGGGGTGTATACAGTGCGTCTGCGGCAGGGGCTGAGCCTCGCGACCGCCCGAGCGGTCATCGTTCGTTAGCCCTCTTCGCGGGGCCCGGCTCGTCGATGGCGGCTTGAACCGCGCCAGCCCTCCCTGTATTCCTTGGCCGAGCAGTCCCCCGGCCCTCCCCCCCGATCGCGGAGCCTCGCGTGCCCAATCCCGAGTTCACCGTCGTCCACGAGATCGTGCCGCGCTTCCGCGACACCGACGCGATGGGCCACATCAACAACGCGGTCTACATCACCTACCTCGAGGTCGCGCGGCAGATCTACTGGGCGAAGCTGGACGCCCACTCGGACTACCGAAGGGTGCCGTTCATCCTCGCCCACGTCACCGTGGACTTCCGCTCCGAGGCGCTGGTCAACGAGGTGCTCGAGGCGGGCATCCGGCTGGAGTGGATCGGCAACCGTTCGTTCGGCTTCTCGTACCGGATCTGGGAGAAGACCAGTGGACGCCTCGTGGTCGAGGCCTCGACGGTCCAGGTCTGCTACGACTACGCGGCCAAGAAGACCATCCCGATGCCCGATGAGCTCAAGCGCTCGCTCGCCGCGTTCGAGGGACGCGCGCTGCCGGGCAAGCCGTGAGTGCGGCACCGGGCTCGGGCGAGGGAGCGCCTCCCCCGCTCGATCTGGCGGACTTCATCCGCGCGAGCGAGCTCGAGGCCGATATCGTGGCGCCCGGGGTCGAGATGCCCACCGTGGAGGCCGCGGCCGCGGCGTTGAACGTGCCGCCCGAGCGCATATTCAAGTCCATCCTGTTCCAGGCAAGGGACGGCGCGTGCGCGATGGCGATCGCGTGCGGAACGACACGGGTGGACGCGAAGAAGCTGGAAGCGCTCACCGGCCTCGTGAAGCTGAAGCTCGCGAGTCCCGAGGTGGCGCTCGCCGTCACCGGCTATCCGGCGGGCGGCACCCCGCCGGTGGGCCACCGCGAGCGCTTCCCGGTGGTGGTGGACACGCGCGTCGCCGCCCAGCCGTGGGGCTGGGCGGGTGGCGGTCGCAAGGAGTTGATGGTGCGCATCGCCTCGGCCGACATCGTCCGGGTCACCGGAGCGAAGGTGGCGGACGTGATCGCGGAGGTCGTGGCGGAGTAGCGGGGACCGGCGGCGCGTCCATGGCGGCCGGCGCCGATCGTCCTAGCGATCGGGATCGCTAGACCTTTTCCGGCGGCGGGTCTTCGCCCTCGATGTCGCCTTCGATCTCGCCTTCGCCCTCGACCATGGAATCCAGTTCCATGTCGTTCTCCGACCCTTCGGGCTGGTCGAGGCCGTTCGCCTTCGCGTGCTTCTTCGCCCGGCGCGCCTCGCGCTTCTCGGTGGCGCGCGCCAGCCGCGCCTGCTCCTTCTGTCGTTTCAGGAATGAGGGTCGCTTGCTTCCTGCCATATGTGGCTCCTCTCTCGCGCGCCCGCCCCGTGGCGGGTCGCGCCGGGTGTCATCCGTCGGTCGAATGTCGTCTAGTCATCGGGTCGGGATCGGCCATTCCGCCCGCCGACCCTTGGTCCCCGCCATCCTAGCCCGGATGAATCATCTTCCGCGAGTCGGGATTCGGTCGTGGCGGCCGGTCGCCGCTAGCCCGGACTATTCATGAACCGCGGCCTGCGAACGCGATCTGGCGTCCGTCCGCGGCGTTGCGGCCTCGGGGCGCTCCTCGACGTGTCTCTCGACACGTCTGCGGTGCGGCCCGAGTCCGCGCCTTGCGGACGGCCACCATCTCGCATTCTCGGCTCGCGTTTCATGAATAGTCCGGGCTAAGGATGAAGGTTTGGCGCGGCCTGAGTCTCCCCGACCGCGCCCTGGACTCCGTTGCGCACCGAGCTTAGCAGGTCACGACACGTGTCGCCGCAGCCCGTGCGGGGTGCTCAGTTCTTGCCCCGCGGCCCACCGCGGGCCCGGTCGGCGCCCTCGGGGGCGCGACGCGAGTCGTTTCCTCGAGTTTCGCGGTGGTTGTCGCGCGGCCTCTCGGCCGCAGGTGGATCGGGCCGCTTCTCGTCCCGCCGGGTCTCCTCTTGCCGCGGCTTCTCCTGGCGTTGCG
>JBKJXJ010000135.1:0-6379 GCA_046716125.1 Candidatus Eiseniibacteriota bacterium | reverse complement strand
GGCGTGATGGCGGGGGGCATGACCGCCCTGGTGCGGGCGGTGGAAGGCGCCGAGGATCGCGAGTCGGAAGGGGAGCAGGCGATGCGCGACCTCGATGTCGGGCCCAAGGATACGGTCCTGGGCCTCGCGGCCAGCCGCCGGACGCCCTTTGTGGTCGCGGCACTACACGTCGCGAAGATACTCGGGGCCCGCACCGCTTACATCACATGCACGCCGCGCTCGGAGTTCCACCTCGACGTGGACGTCGCCATCTGCCCCGAGGTGGGGCCAGAGGCGATCATGGGCTCCACCCGCATGAAGGCAGGCACCGCGCAGAAGCTGGTGCTCAACATGATCACGACCGCGGCGTTCGTCCGCATGGGAAAGGTGTACGAGAACATGATGGTTGACCTGATGGCGACGAGCGAGAAGCTGGTGGAGCGGAGCCGCCGCACCGTGATGACGGTGGCGGGTGTGGACTACGACACGGCGGCCGAGGCGATCGCTAGCGCCGGCAAGAGCGTCAAGACCGCGATCGTCATGCTCAAGGCGGGATGCTCGCGCGCCGAGGCGGAGTCGCGGCTCGCGCGCGCCGGCGGGTTCGTCCGCGCGGCATTGGAGGCCACGTCATGAGCCGCGTCCACATGCGTAACGCGGTCCGGATCGCGCTCGCCACGGCCCTCGTCGGTCTCCTGGCCTGCGCGCCCGCGTCCAAGACCCGGACGATCGTCTTCTGGCAGTTCTGGGCGGCCGACATCGTGACGCCGCTCCTCGCCGAGTTCGAGCGCGAGAACCCGGGCTGGAAGGTCCAGATGGAACAGCTCACCTGGCAGAGCGGACGCGAGAAGATCACCGCCGCCGTGGCGTCCGGGAAGGTCCCCGACCTCTGCGAGCTGGGCTCGACATGGATGCCCCTCATGCTCGCCTCGGGCCAGCTCGCCGATTGGAGCGAGGGGGTCGCCGACCTGCGGGATCACGTGCGCGGCTGGGAGCTGTGCTCCACCGGCGACAAGGTGTTCGGCATCCCGTGGGTCATGGGCACCCGCGCCCTCTTCTACAACAAGTCGCTGTTCGCTCGCGCCGGGCTCGATTCCACGCGTCCGCCCGAGACCTGGGAGGAGCTGACCCAGGCGGCGGCCGCGATCCAGAAGCTGGGCGGAGCCGTGAAGGGATACGGCGTCCAGGCCGGGGAACGCTACGTGCTGTTCAAGAAGTTCATGCCGTACGCCTGGGGCAATGGTGGACGCATCCTCTCGGATGACCTGGCGTCCGCCGATTTCGACACCCCGCAGAACGTGGAGGCGCTGACCTTCTACCTCGGCCTGCGCGGGGTCGGCATGATGGAGCGCCAGGACATGCTGGACCGCGCGTTCCGGGAGGGACGTCTCGGGCTCCAGATCTCGGGCGCCTGGCTGTTCCGCACCATCGCCAAGGAAGCCCCCGGCCTGCGCTACGGCGTGGCGCTGGTGCCGCGCCCCAACCGCGAGCGCGGGTTCCATGCGTCGTTCTCCGGTGGCGAGGTGCTGGTGAGCTTCGCCGCGGCCAAGCAGAAGGAGGGGGCGCTCGCGCTGGCGCGCTTCCTCGCGCGGCCCGAGAACGCCCAGGCGCTCGCCGCGGCGGCCCAGAGCGTCCAGCCCGCGACGCTTGGGGCCGACACTTCGGCCTACTACCGCGAGCGGCCGAACGAGCAGCTCATGATCCGGCAGTTCGAGTCCGCGGTCCCGACGCCCAACCATCCCGCGTGGGACGACCTCGAGGCGTTCATCGAGGACGAAGTGGAGCAGGCGCTCTACGACAAGAAGTCCGCGGCCCAGGCGGTCGCCGACGCGCATCGGCGGATCGCCGAGCGGATCGCGAAGCCCTGATCGATGGTCGGGACGATCCGCCGGTCCGGGGCCACGCGCAGGAGTGCGGCAACCGGGTGGGCGTTCCTCTCACCGTGGGTGGTGGCGTTCGGTCTCTTCGGCCTCTTCCCGTTCGTGTTCTCGCTCGCCGCCTCGTTCACCGACTACTCGCCCATCCGCGCGGGCGGCGCGCGGTTCGTCGGCCTCGGCAACTACGGGCGCGCGCTCTCGGATCCCGCGTTCTGGTCGGCGCTCGGGAACACGGCGTTCTTCGTGGTGGGGACCATCCCGTTCACCACCGCCCTCGCGCTGGCGCTCGCGCTGGCCGTCCAGCCCGCCTTTCGCGGCCGCACGCTCTTCCGGGTCGGCTTCTTCGTCCCCAGCGTGGTCTCGGTGGTCGTCCTCTCGCTGGTGTTCAAGGGGCTCTACGCATCGAACGGCGCGCTGGACGGGGCGCTGCGCGCGCTCGGGCTGACGCCGCCCGCGTGGCTCCTCGATCCGCGCACGGCGCTGCCCGCGATCATGGCGATGGATGTGTGGTCGGCGAGCGGCTACTACATGATCATCTTCCTCGCCGGGCTCGAAGCCATCCCGCGGGAGCTCTACGACGCCGCGCGCCTCGAGGGCGCCTCGCGGCGGGCGCAGCTCGTCCACATCACCCTGCCGCTGCTCCGGCCGACGCTCCTGTTCGTGCTGGTCGTCAACACCGTGCGCAGTCTCCAGATCTTCGCCGAGGTGTTCGTCATGACGCGTGGCGGCCCGCTCCACAGCACCACGACCGTCGTCTACTACCTCTATGAAGAGGCGTTCTACCGCTTCAATCTGGGCTACGCGAGTGCCGTGGCGTATCTCCTCTTCCTCATCACGCTGGCGCTGGCGTGGGTCCAGATGAAGACCGTGCGCCCCGCCGGGCCGGGGGCTTAGGTGAGCGCCGTCGCGTCCGCGGCGCGCGAAACCGGCGCCGCGATCCCCCCGCCCGCCTGGGGCCCGTCGCTCCGGCGCTGGCTGTGGCTCGGGCCCCTGCTGCTGTCGATGCTGCTGCCGTTCACCTGGATGGTGGCCATCTCGCTGGCGCCCGCCGCCGGTACATCGTTCCTCCGCGCGATGGCCGGCCCGTGGAACCTCGACCACTATCTCGCGCTGTTCGCCGCCGCCGGGGTCGGGCGCTACCTCGTGAACAGCGCGCTGGTGGCGTTGGTCGTGGTCTCGCTCAATGTGGCGACCGCGGCGATGGTGGGCTACATCCTGGGTCGCGGGCGGGTGCCCGGCGAGCGCTGGTGGACGCTGGGGATCGTCGCGACGCTCATGCTCCCCAAGCAGGTGCTCATGGTGCCGCTCTACCTCGTGCTCGCGCGCATGCATCTGCTCGACACCTACGCCGCGCTCATCCTGCCGTTCGCCGTGGATGCGTTCAGCATCTTCCTGGTGCGCCAGTTCGTCCTCGGCCTGCCGATCGAGCTGGAAGAGGCCGCGCGCGTGGACGGCGCCTCCGACTGGCTGGTGTTCCGGCGGGTCGTCCTGCCGCTGCTCAAGCCGGTGCTGGCGGTGGTGGCGATCCAGTCGTTCCTGGCCAACTGGAATTCTTTCCTATTTCCGCTCATCTTCGTGGACTCCGACCGGCTGCGGACGCTGCCGGTGGGGCTGGCGCTCCTCTCTCAAACCGAACACAGCGTGGACTGGGGATTCCTCATGGCGGGCTCGACGGTCGCTTCGCTCCCGGTGCTGGCGGTGTTCCTCGCCTTCCAGCGGCAGATCCTCTCGGGCCTGCTGGCGGGGGCGGAAAAATGACCGCGGCCCGCGACCCCGCCGCGCTGGCGGCGCCGGCCGACGCGCTGGCCGCCGTCCGCGACTATCTCAACCACCCGACGCACCTCGTGGTCGGGCTCATGACCGGCACCTCCGCCGACGCCGTGGACGCGGCCCTGGTCCGATTCGACGGCGCGGGCCTCCAGACGGCGCACACGCTGGTGCGCTATCACGAGAGCCCGCTCGAGGATCCGCTCCGCCGCGAGATCCTGGACGTGGCGGGCGCCTCGACGCTCCCGCCCGAGCGGCTGATGCGCCTCGACGCGGCCCTGGGCGAGCGCTACGCCGCCGCTGTGCTCGAGCTGCTCGTCGGGGCGGGGGTGGATCCGCTCGAGGTGGACGCGATCGGATGTCACGGCCAGACCGTGCGGCATCTGCCGCGGGCGGCCGACGGCTCGGGCGGTCTCACCCTCCAGCTCGGCTCGGCCGCGATCCTGGCCGAACGGACCGGGATCACCGTGGTCTCCAACTTCCGCTCGCGCGACGTGGCCGCCGGTGGGGAAGGGGCGCCGCTCGTGCCCCTCGTGGACTGGTGGATGTTCCGATCGGGCGAGGAGTCGCGCGCCCTGCTCAATCTGGGCGGAATCGCCAACCTGACCTATCTGCAAGCCGGCGGGTCGCTTGCCCAGCTGTTGGCCTTCGACACCGGGCCCTGCAACGCCGTCCTCGATGCGCTCGCCGGGCGTCTCTCGGGGGGCGCCGAGCGCCGCGACGAAGGGGGCGCGAGAGCCCTTGGCGGACGGTCCTCGCCCGCGTTGCTCCAGGCGCTGCTCGAGGATCCGTTCTTCGCCCAGCCGCCGCCGCGCTCGACCGGGCGGGAGCGCTACGGCGTCGGCTATGCGGTCTCACTCGAGACGCGCGGGCGGGCACTCGGGCTCCCGGACGACGATCTCATGGCGACCGCGGTCGAGCTGATCGCCGCCTCCGTGGCCGACGCCGTGACGCGGTACCTCGGGCCCCGCGGTGGCGTGGACGCCGTGTACGCGAGTGGCGGCGGGGTGCGGAACCCCGCCCTCATGGCGGCCCTGTCCCGGCGCCTGGCGCCCGCCCGCCTCGCGGCCGCGGAGTCGCTGGGTGTGCGCTCGGACGCCAAGGAGGCGCTGGCGTTCGCGTTCCTGGCCCACCAGACGCTTTGTGGCCGTCCGGGCAACGTTCCCGCCGCGACCGGGGCGGCGCATCCTGTCGTCCTCGGTCACGTCACGCCAGGGGCGCTCTGATGAACCCCACGCGACTTGGACTCTTGGCCTTCCTCGCCTGCGCCACGCTCGCGGGGGCGTGCGCGCGTCCGCCCGTCCCGTCCCCGACGACGCCGCCCCCGGCTCCGGAGCCCCGAGCCCCAGCTCGCGGGGCGCCGGCGGCCCCCGTGTACGACCGCGTCCCTGTGCCCGAGCCTTCCCTTCCCGCCGAGGAGCCGTGGATCACCGTCGGTCTCGCCTGGGATCTGAACGGGGTCACCATCGACCCGCAGGGCGCGGCGGTGGTCGAAGGGGCCGGCCGGCGCTCGCTCGACGACGACGATCAGCTCGCGGTGACGCTCGATCATGGCCGTGGAGCGGTGCGCGCCTTCGGCCGGCGCGTGCGGTGGACCGCCCGGCTGGCGCCTGGAGAGACCCTCTCCGTGACGCCCGACGAGGGCACGACCATCCGCTGGAACGATCAGCAGTGGCGCGGACAGTTCAGGGTCTTCATCAACCCGCGCGGCAAGCTCACGCTCGCCACCCGGTTGCGGCTCGAGGAGTACCTGGCCGGTGTCGTCCCGGGCGAGATCGGGCCGCTGGGGGATAACGTCATCGAGGCGGGCCGCGCCCAGGCGATCGCCGCCCGCAGCTACACGCTGTTCTACCGCGGCCGGCGGGCCCTGGAGGGGTTCGACGTCTACGCCACCGTCGAAGATCAGCTCTACGTCCCCGTCTCGGGCGAACGCCCGCTCGCCTCGCGGGTGGTCGAGAGCACGGCAGGGCAGGTGGCGCTCTCGCGGGGGAGACCGGTCCGCGCCAACTATTCATCGACCTGCGGCGGGATCACCGCCGACGTGTGGGAGGCCTGGCCGGCCGAGCCGATGTCGTATCTCGTGAGCCATCGCGACCATCCGGCGGGCGCGGCCGAGGGGACGGCCGACGACTACTGCGTCGCCTCGCGGCACTTCCGGTGGGTGGAGGAGTGGCCGGCCGCCGAGCTGCTCGCCAACCTCGTCCAGTACTGCCCCCCGCACGGCATCCCGCTTCCCGCGAGCCGGCTGGGCGAACTCGTGGACGTCCGAGTCGAATCGCGGTCGCGCTCGGGACGCGTCTGGCGCCTGGCGGTCGAGACCTCGGCCGGCCGGCTCGTCATCCCGGCCTGGTCGCTGCGACAGGTGTTGCGACGGCCCGGCAACCCGAATGCAATTCTGAAGTCGACCCTGTTCAAGATCGACGTGCGACGGGATCAGCGGACCGACCGGGTCACCTCGGTGGTTGCGAGCGGCGCCGGTTCCGGCCACGCCGTAGGGCTCTGCCAGGTCGGAGCCCTCGGCATGGCACGGCTGGGGCGGAGCGCCGAGGAGATCCTGCGGCACTACTATCGGGGAGCGGAGATCAAGCGGCTCTACTGAGGCATCGTTGCTTTGACAGTGAGTGGGCCGGCGGCTATTCTGCCGCGGCTTCGAACGCCACGTGCGGGTCAGCGACCCGCGGCGGCCCCGCGGGGTTGTAGTTCAGTTGGTTAGAACGCCTGCCTGTCACGCAGGAGGTCGCGGGTTCGAGTCCCGTCAA
>JBKJXJ010000134.1:0-4900 GCA_046716125.1 Candidatus Eiseniibacteriota bacterium | reverse complement strand
GGGATATGCGGCTCCAGCGCATGCTTGGCCATCTGCCGGCACTCGTCCACCCAGCGCCGCGTTCGGTCTTGATCGTCGGATTTGGTTCAGGGGTTACCGCCGGCACCTTCGTGCTACATCCCAGCATCCAGCGGATTGTTATTTGCGAACTCGAGCCCCTTGTGCCCGAGCGGGTGTCGAGTTTCTTTCTCGCGGAGAACTACGGGGTCGTCTCCGATCCGCGAGTTGAGGTGGTCTATGACGACGCACGCCACTACATCCTGACGACCAAGGAGAAGTTCGACATCATTACGTCAGACCCAATCCATCCGTGGGTGAAGGGATCGGCGGCCCTCTACAGCAAGGACTATTTCGATCTGGTACGGCGGCACCTCAATCCAGGGGGTGTGGTGACCCAGTGGCTTCCCTTGTACCAAAGCAGCGAGGAGACCATCAAGGGGGAGATTGCGACATTCTTCGCAGCGTTCCCAGGAGGATCAATCTGGGCCAACAATGAGGATGGTCAGGGCTACGACCTAGTCCTTCTGGGGTCCGAGCAGCCGGTTGCCATCGACCTGGTGCAGCTCAATACGCGTCTCGGAAGGCCAGATCACGGTCGCGTGACGGAGTCGCTCGTCGACGTGGGCTTTGCCTCCGTTCCGGCGCTGCTGCAAACGTATGCGGGCCGCGATGTCGATCTGCGTCCGTGGCTAGGTGGGGCGAGGATCAATCGCGACCTCGACCTTTGGCTGCAATATCAAGCTGGTATGGAGTCCTACGTTGAGCAGGAAGCGGATATCTATAGGGCCATGACGGTCTTTCGGCGCTTCCCCGAGGACCTGTTCGTCGGACCAGAAGCTCTCAAGCAGAGCCTCCGGTCCCAAGACGCTCCCCCGCAAGCTGTGCCGTAGGTTCCAACCAGACTTGGGGAGCGAGTCGGCACGCAGCGCTACGTTTGCTGCTGTCGCGTTAGTGCAGGCGGGCGTAGGGAAGCGCCCGGGTGGGAAGAGCCCTCTCGAACAGGAACCGTCCCCTTGGCTCTGTGGTTCAGGAGGCCACCCAGGGCTGCGGTACGACGCTCGAGGTGACCTGCTGCTAGCTAGGTCGAGTTCGCGTGCTGGCAGCGGCCAGCGCAAGGGAAGTGGCCTTGTTCAACAACCGCACTTCGATCTAGGCGCTGGGCTATCTCTTCTCAGGCGCAGCTGTGTTCTGTCACGCGACAAACATGGTCGAATTCTCGGTGTCCCCCTCAAGCGTCGTGATCAGCCTCGGGGCTCCGTGTCCTGCGCGGCGGCCGGTGCCGGACGGAGGAGGCAAATAAGTGTGAGGGTGCGCACGCGTACCATGGGGAACCTTCTGGCTATGGGGCACAGCGCGGCCCGCAGATGACACAGAGTCACCGCGGGTGGTTTCGTGCTCATCGCTTCGCGAGTCGTCAGTGCGATGCAGACCCTGACGCCGAGACCTGAGACTGGGTCTGTCATTCGCGCTGGCGCGAGATGCCGCGAGCACGTCGCGACATACAGACTTCGGCATTGGTCCGGTTGAATCCTCGCGTTCAGACAGATGAACGTCGAGGACAGGGGGGGCCCGGTTCCCCACGGATCGTCACCACGCGACTCTTGGCTCTTCAGGCCGATATGGCTGACAGCCGAACCCGACCTATCAACATGGTGTCGAACGGTTTCTCGCATGGTAGGCTTCTCGGCCTTGGCTATGGCCGCCCAACCATTTGGCTCACGCTACGAGCTCTTGAGGCCCATCGGAGCAGGGGGAATGGGCGAGGTATTCCTGGTTCGGGACCTCGCCGCGGGCAGGCTGTGTGCGCTCAAGCGGCTCAAGGCGGAAGCGCGTGCTCGTCGGACTGCCCTTCGGCGAGAATTCGAGACCCTCACCCGAATCCGCCATCCCGCCGTGGTTGCGGTTTACGATTTCGCGATTGCCCCGGATGGAACCCCCTTCTTCACCATGGAGCATGTCCCGGGCGGCTCGCCGGTGATTGCCGCCGGTGACTGGCATGGGCTGGTCGCCCTCGGTGCGGAGATCGCCCACGGGCTCGAAGTGCTCCATGCCCAAGGGGTGATCCACGGAGACCTCAAGCCGTCCAACGTGCTCACCGTCTCCGCCGATCGGCTCGATGGTGCAATCCCGAGCGTGCGACTCGTGGACTTTGGCCTGGCGGCGGCCCTCGGGGAGGCGGTGGCGCCGTCGGGAGGAACGTCCGGGTTCACTGCTCCCGAGGTGGTCCGCGGGAATCCCCGCGGGGTCGCAAGCGATCTTTATGCTTTCGGCGCCACGCTCTTCACCCTCGCGTGCGACTGCTCGCCCTTCATCGGGGAGAACCGCGACGCAGCTCTCCGGCGACAGCTGGGTGGCAACCCAGACCGGAGACCCCTGGAGGAGCGCGGGGCGCCAGCCCCGCTGATCGACCTCGTGCTGCAACTCCTCGCAGCAGACCCCCGCGAGCGACCGCAGACCGCGCGCGACGTCCGCCGTGAGCTGGAGTCGATCGATCCTTCCGTCCGACGGTCGCTCAGCAAGCGGCTGGGGAGTGCCTCGCTGGTCGGCCGCGAGCCGGAACTTGCCGTCATTGAGGCCCACCTAGGCCGGACGCTCCGGCATTCCCGAGTGCTTGAGGTGGAGGGACCGGCCGGGATCGGCAAGAGTGCATTCCTGGCAGAAGTCGGATGCCGGGCCGCACTCGCGAAGCATCCAGTCGTCCGGTTCTCGGGACCGATGTTCGCCCCGATCGCGACCATTCTCCAGAGTCTCTCCGAGCAGCCGGCCGGAGCTTCGGACTTGGCCCTCGATCAACTCCTGGAACAGGAGGTTCGGTCCCTGATCGGAGCCGGCACCGCTCCTCACCCGGTCTTCCTCGTCGATACTCCCCATCCGCTCGATGCGCTTTCCCGCCGATTCCTTCGGCGCGTGTTGCTCCATCCTGAGGTCGGGCCATCGGTTTGGGTGATGACGCGTGACTCGGCCCTCGCCAGGCACGACGATGATCGCGCCCTCGCCGACGCCGGGCTGGTTCAAGCAATCACGCTTGGGCCGTTGAGCGAAGAGGAAACGACTCGGCTCGTCTCCGCACGACTTCGGGAACTTCCAGCTCGGCGACTCATGGAGTTCCTGTGGCGCTCCGCGCGCGGCCATCCCGGCCTCACGGTCAACGCATTGGAGCAGGCGGCGGCTGCAGGAGCGCTCAAGGAAAGCGATGCCGGGCTCGTGGTCGATGGCGAGGCGCTGAATCTCCTGCCCGCCCAGCAGACCGCAGGAGACGCACGACGCGACCGCCTCGAGAGGCTCCCGTCTGGATCCCTGCGTACGGGCGAAGCGCTGGCCGTTCTCCGGACCGGGACCGCAGCGGAGCTCTCCCGAATCGACGGTGGCGTCCACCACGCGGCCTTGTCAGAGCTCCGGGAATTGGGACTAGCGAGGGAAGGATCTGACGGTCGGTTCGAGCTGGCATGGCCGATCCGATTCGAAGACCTCGATCCTGAGCGAGTCAGGCAGCTTCACGTCGCGGCACTCTCGCTGGATGGGCTCCTCCCCGCGGAGCGGTTTCGGCACCTGCGCGCCGCCGGCGATATCCCAGGGGCACTGGCGGCAGCGGTATCCGCACTCCAGGTCGTGTCGGATCCCGACCTCTCACGGGCCGCGGCAGAACTTGCCGATTCATTCGATCCCCTCGCTGCGGCGGGATGGCACGAGAGGACAGCCCGTGAGCTCTTCAGACAGGGGCAGTACAAGGCGGCCGTCCCCTCCTTGGAGCGCTCGCTTCAGCTCGGCCCGGCAGGGGAAAAGCGCCTCGAACGTCTCTACCTCCTCTCAAGCGCCCAGCTCCGCCTCGGAGACGCAACGCGCGCGCATGAGACAGTGGCGGAAGCGTTGCTGCAGGATCCACCCGCGGTGCTGCGCGCGCGACTCCTTACGAACCAATGCGCCTGCTTCATAAGCCAGGGGCAGCACGATCAGGCTGTGGAGACCGGGAAGAGCGCGATGCTAACAGGGAGGGCTGCCGGCGATCCGGAGGCCGAGGGGGCGGCGGCGCAGACGTTCACCTATGCGCTCCTCGAACGCGGCCAGGCCGCTGCGGCGCACGCTATCGCCGAAGTGGCGGCGGAATTGTGCCGAAACGGGGGCACGCCGTTTAGCCGGGCTCGTGCTGAAGGGGCACGCGCGGCTGTCGCTCGGGCCCTGCGGCGGCCCGAAGAAGCCCTGGAGCGCTACCAGTCGGCGCTCGAGCTTGCGCGCGGGGCCGGCGTTCGGGCGGTGGTTGAGGAACTGCTCATCAACCGCAGCGTTGTGCTCTGTGAGCTTGGCCGGTGGGACGAGTTCAGGCAGTCGAACGCAGAGGCCTTGCGGCTCGCCCTCGAAGACCACCGGCCGCGGAACGCGGCGGTCGCTATGGCCAACCTCGCGCATGCGGATGCACTGACGGGGCAAATGCGGAGAGCGCGGCGCGAGGCGCGCGCAGCGATCCGTCTGGCTCGCCGGTACCTCCCCGCCATCGAATCGAGTGCCTGGCGTGCGCTGGCGCATGTGGAACGCGCCCGCGGGAAGTTGCGAACCGCAGATCGCGCTTCACGACACGCTCTGGAGCTCGCTACCGAACGGGCGTCGGCGGAAGAAGTCGGTTGGTGCCGACTGGAATACGGCTCGGTCTGTGCAGCGCGCGGCCGCTGGGGCGAGGCGCTCCTCGTTTGGCAAAGCGGATTGGACGAGCTCCCCGCCGGGACCGCGGTCCTGGCCTGCCTGCTCGCTGGATGCGCGGGGGAAGCGGCGATCCGCCTGGATCAGCTGGATCGGGCCCTGGGCGACCTTAAGCGGGTAGATGAACTGTTGCCCGAAGCCGGTGGATCACCTACGGCCCGGGGTGCTGGGCTGCGACTGAAAGCTGTACTGGCCATCCGGGAAGGGC
>JBKJXJ010000133.1:0-9589 GCA_046716125.1 Candidatus Eiseniibacteriota bacterium | reverse complement strand
CCTGATCGAGGGGGAGGGGCGGCGCATCCTCGTCGACGTGGGGATCGGGGACAAACTCCCCCCCAAGCTCGCGGACATCTACGCCGTGGATCAGAGCACCGATACCCTCGAGCGCTCGCTCGCGGCGCTCGGGCTCGGCGTCGAGGACGTCACCGACCTGGTCCTGACCCACCTGCACTTCGATCACGCCGGCGGCGCCACCCGGTCGCAGGGCGGAGTCCTCGCACCCCGGCTGCCCCGCGCGCACGCCTACGTCCAGCGCCTGAACTGGGACAACGCGCGGCGCCCCAACCCGCGCGAGCGTGCCTCGTACATGCCCGAAAACTTCGTGCCGCTCATGGCCGCCGGGGTCCTCCGGCTGTGGGACGGCGCGCAGCACCCGTGGCCCGGGATCGAGCTGTTCACGGCCGACGGGCATACCCGCGGGCAGCAGCTGGTGCGCGTGTCAGGGCCGGAGGGCACGCTTTACTTCGTCGCCGACTTGATCCCGACCGCCGCGCACGTGCGCATCCCGTTCGTGATGGGCTATGACGTCGCGGCGATCGAGACCATGGACGAGAAGCGCGCCCTGCTCACGCGCGCCGCGGCGGAAGGGGCCTGGATCTGCCTCGAGCACGACCCCGCGATCGCCCTCGCCCGCCCGGTCGCGGACGGGGACGACTTCGCGTGGGCCGAACAGGTCCTGTCGACTGCGTCCGCGCTGCCGGCGAGAGGCTGAGCGTCGGCCTCTAGCGTGGCCGCGCGTGCCCGACCGCGGCAGCTCCCGCGGTCGCCAGCGGTTCCACGTCCGCCTCGGCGAGCTTCCGGGCCGGCTGGAAGCGCGCCAGCATCGTGTACACCACCGGTACGACGACCAGCGTGAGGATCATCGAGAACAGCAATCCACCCACGACGGCGAGGCCGAGCGGCTTGCGGGAATCCGCACCCGCACCCAGCCCCAGCGCGATCGGCAGCACGCCGAGGATGGTCGTGAGGGTGGTCATGAGAATGGGTCGGAGGCGGATGCGCGAGGCGTTCACCACCGCGTCCACGACCGGTTCGCCCCGGGCGCGACGCTGGTTCGCGTACTCGACGATCAGGATGGCGTTCTTGGTCACCAGCCCGATGAGCATGATGAGCCCGATCTGAGAGTAGATGTTGAGCGAGGCGCGGAACACGAACAGTGTCACGAGCGCCCCGAACACCGCGAGCGGCACGGAGATCAGGATCGAGATCGGGTGGATGAAGCTCTCGAACTGGGCCGCGAGCACCAGGAAGATGAACACCAGCGCCACGACGAAGAGCCAGTAGAGGCCCCCGCTCGACTCGACGAACTCGCGCGACTCGCCGTTCAGATCGGTGCGCATCCCCGCCGGCAGCGTGCGTTTGGCGATGGCCCTGAGGTCGCCGATCGCCTTGCCGATGGTCACGCCCGGCGCCAGGTTGGCGTTGACCGTCGCCGAGCGGACGCGGTTGAAGTGGTTGAGCTCCTTGGCCGCGACCTTCTCATCCACCTTGACGACGCTCGCCATCTGCACCAGTCCGTCGCGGCCACGAAGGTAGAGTCCGTCGATCGCGGCCGGGGAGGAGCGGTCCTGAGGCCTGACCTGGAGGATGACCTCATACTGCTTGTTGCCGCGCTTGAAGCGGGTGACCTCGCGCCCGCCGAGCAGCGTCTGAAGGGTATTCCCCACGTCGCTCACCGAGACGCCGTGCGCCGAGGCCCGGTCGCGGTCGATGGCGATCTCGAGCTGCGGCTTGTTGAGCTTCAGGTCGGTGTCCATGTTGAGCAGGTAGCCGAGCTTCTGCGCCTCCATCATGAACGGGCCGATCGCCCGTTGGAGGTCCTCGTAGCTGTCACCCTGCAGCACGAACTGGACCGGCTGCCCGAAGCCGCCGCCCAGGCTGGGCAGGTTGATCGGGATGGCCAGGACTCCCGGGATCCCGATCAGGCGCGGGAACAGCATCCCCACCAGCTCCTGCTGCGAGAACTTGCGCTCGGCGAACGGTTTCAGCATCACGAACATGAAGCCGTCGGTGACCCGGCCGGGGCCGCCGAACCCGAGCCCGACGGCGGCGAAGTAGGCCTCGACCTCCGGGACCTGCTGGTAGACGGCCTCGACCTGCCGCATGTACCGATCGGTGTACTCGAGCGTGGCGCCCTCGGGTGCCAGCACGATGTTGAAGATCATGCCGCGGTCCTCGACCGGCACCAGCTCGGAGGGGAGGAATCGGAACAGCACGCCGATCGCCACCAGGACGCCGAGCGCGCCGATCATCACGGCCCGGCGGTGGGCCATCGCGCCGCGCAGCAGGCGCTCGTAGTGGACATGCATGGCGTGGAAGGCGCGGTTGAAGCCCACGCGCCAACCTCGGTCGGGCTCGGCGTGGACCTCACGCCCGCCCGCGCCGGCCGGCGCGGCCTCATCGTCCGCGCCCCCCGGACCGCCGCCTGCCGTGCGCTTGAGCATGCGCGAACACAGCATCGGCGTCAGCGTGAGCGCGACGAAGCCCGAGATCATCACCGAGACCGCGACCGCGATGCCGAACTCGTTGAACAGCCGGCCGATGCGGCCGGTCAAAAAGGCCACCGGCACGAACACCGCGACCAGGGCGATCGTCGTGGCGAGGATCGCGAAACCGATCTCCTTCGCTCCGTCGATGGTCGCGCGCAGGCGGTCCTTTCCCATCTCCATGTGCCGGTACACATTCTCGAGCATGATGATCGCGTCGTCCACGACCAGACCGATCGCCAGCACCATCGCGAGCAGCGTGAGGATGTTGATCGTGAAGCCCAGGAAGTAGACCACGGTGAACGTGCCGATCAGCGAGACCGGGATGGCCACCGCCGGGATCAGCGTGGCGCGCAGCGACCCGAGGAACACGAAGATGACCAGCACGACCAACACCATCGCCACGCCCAGCGAGATGAGCACCTCGCGGATCGAGTCCTCGATGAAGGTCGAGGAGTCGTAGGCGACGTCGAGGCTCATCCCCGGAGGCAGCAGCGCGCGCAGCTCGGGCAGCGCCTCGTGGATCACGTGGGCCACGTCCACCGTGCTCGCCTTCTGCTGCTTGACGATCCCGAGACCGATCGAGTTGACATGCTTGTAGCGCGCGGTCGTGCGGTCATCCTCGGCCCCCACCTGCACGTCGGCCACATCGCCCACCCGGACCGGTCGGTCGCCGTGTTGCGCCACGACGATGGCCGCGAACTCCTCGGGGGTCGAGAGGTCGCCGCGGGTGCGCACCGAGAACTCGCGCCCCCGGCCCTCGACCCGGCCCGAGGGGATCTCCGCGTTGCTCGCGCGCAGCGCCAGCTCGACATCGCCCACGGTCAGGCCATAGGCCGCCAGCCGCTGCGGGTCGAGCCAGATTCGCATCGCGTACTTGCGCTCGGCTCCGACGAACACCGATCCCACGCCGTCGAGGCGCTGGATCTTCTCGGAGAGCACGTTGGCGGCGGTCTCGGTCAGCTCGAGGGTGTTGTAGCGATCGCCGCCGAGCGCGAGCCAGATGATGGGCTGGGCGTTGACGTCCTCCTTTGCGACGATCGGATCCTCGACGGTCGGCGGCAGCTCGCCGCGCACCCGCGAGATGCGATCGCGGACGTCGTTCGCGGCCTCGTCCACCGGGCGGCCCAGATTGAACTCGACCGTGATGAGCGACGCCTGCTCCTGCGACGACGAGGTGATGAGCTTGACGCCCTCGATCGTCGAGAGCTGGTCCTCGAGCACGTCGGTGATCTCGGTCTCGACCGTCTGCGGGCTGGCGCCGCGGTAGACGGTGACGATGCTGACGATCGGCTCCTCGATGTCGGGGTACTCGCGGACCGGGAGGCGCGTGAGCGAGATGATCCCGAACAGCAGGATGGCGAGGCTGAAGACCGCGGCCAGCACCGGCCGCTGGACGGAGAGTTCACTCAGCTTCATGGCTTGCCTCCAGCGACTCCCGGTGTCGCGGCCGGCACCGGCGTCACCTTCGCCCCCTCGAACAGCTTCTGGTATCCGGCCCGCACCACCCGATCGCCGGGCTTGAGCCCCTCGCTGACTTCGGCGCGGCTCGAGTCCCGCGATCTCAGCACGATCGCCTGGCGCGTCACCGTGCTGTCGGGCCTCACCACGTATACGAAGCTCTGATCGCCCTCGCTGAACACCGCCTCGTCCGGCACGGTCAGCGCCTGCGCCCGTTCACCGAGCTCCGCGGTGACGTCCGCCGACATGCCGGGGCGCAGCTTGCCGCCGCGGTTGCGGATGCGGGCCACCATCTGCACGGTATGGCTGGTGGCGTCCAGGATCGGATCCACCACGAGGATGTCTCCGATGAACCGCTCGCCGGGGTAGGCGCTGGTGGTGATCGAGACCGCGGCCCGGCGGCGGAGCTGCGAGAGATAACGCTCCGGCGCCGAGAAGCCGATCTTGACCATGCCGACCGATGCGACCTCGGTGATCTCGGTGCCGACCGGGAGGTAGGCGCCAGGCGAAACGAGTCGCCGGCCGGCGACGCCGGTGAGCGGCGAGCGGATGCGTGCCTTCTCGAGCCGGGTCCGGGCCACCACGGCGTTGGCCTCCGCCACCTTGCGGGCCGACGCCGCGTCGTCCATCTCCTGCTGCGACGCAGCGCGCTGCTCCAGCAGCTGCCCCACCCGCTCGTGATTGGTTTTGGCCTGGTCCTTAAGCGCGTCGGCACGCGCCGACTCGGCGGTCAGTTCGCTGTCGTCGAGGCGCGCGATCAGGGCGCCCTTGGCGAGCGGTTGTCCCTCGGCGAACGGGAGCTCGCGCACCACGCCGGCGATCTCGTTCACGATCCGGACGGTCTCCTCGGCATCGATGGTCCCGACCGCCCGGAAGTGGTCGGTGATCCGTCCGCTCTCCACATCGGCGATCTCGACCGGGACCGGCGGCATCTGGAAGCCGCCGGGGCCGGCGCCTCCGCAGCCGGCGAGCGGCCCAGCGGCTATGGTGGCGGCGACCAGGACGATCAGGGCGAACGCGATGGAGGAGCGCGGAGCGGAGTGGACGGATTTCATCGTGACGTTCTCCCGGGGGCAGGCGTGGTCAGACGGCGCAGCTCGGTGGCCGCGCGGGCGATCCGCACCCGCACCTCGGCTTCGCGGAGCCGGGCGCCGGCCAGGTCGGCTTCGAAGTTCACCAGATCGTAGGCGGTCCCGCGTCCGGCCTGGTACTCGAGACGGGCGATGCGGGCCTGCTCTTCGGCGGCGGCGACGAGGGTGCGGGCGGCGTCCAGCTCGCGATCCCCGAGCTCCGCCTCGCGATGGGCGGCGCGAACCGCCGATTCGAGGGCGAGCCGGCGGGCGCGCAGCGTCTCGCGGGCTCGCTCGTAGTTCCCGAGCCGGCGCTGATGCTCGCCGCGCTCGGCGCGCCAGCCGATGGTCGTGCGGATCCGCAGGCCGAAGCTCCACTCGGGATAGTCGCGGCCCGAGACCTGGTCCCAGGCACCGCCGAAGCCGCGGTCGAACACGGTCCCGACGGTGTCCGTGCCGAACACGATCTGCCGGCCGACGCCGGAGAGTCCCGACGCGCCATAGCCTCCGAATGCCTCCACGTTGGGCCAGCCGTTGACGGCCGCCCGCCGTTCGCGCGCGCGCGCCGCGGCGGAATCCGCCCGGGCCGCGCGCAGTGACGGGTTCGCGTCCAGCGCGAGGGCGAGGACCGGGCCCAGCGCCTCGACCGGCCCGGGCGCCGGCGGCTGCTCGAGCGTGCCCCAGGCCTGACCGCCTTCGGGACGGAGCCCCATCACCTCGGCCAGGCGGTCGGCGGTCGCGGCCGCCCGGAGCCGCGCGTCGAGCAGCGCGGTCTCCTGGTCGGCGAGGAAGGTTGTGGCGATCGCCACGGCTCCGGGACCCACGACGCCGGCGCGGCCCCTCAGCCCCTGATCGCGCAGGAACACCGCCGCGCGCTGCCGGAGCAGTCGATGCACCGCGAGCCGGCTCTCGGCCGCGTACAGCTCCCAGTAGGCGTTCTCGACGTCGGCGGCGAGATCGAACGTGGCCGCGGCAAACGCCTCGCGCGCGGCCTCGAGCTCGCGGTCGGCCGCGCGGAGCCCGCCGCGCGTCGCGGCCAGGCCGAAGCCCCCGAGGAGCGGCTGCACGAAGTCGATGCGCGCATGGGCGCGCCGCTCGGTGGGCAGGGTCGAGAACGGGGCATTCGTCTCCAGCCCGATCCGCTCGAACGAGAGATTGAGATTCGTGCCGATGGGCGAGCGCCACCCCACGCCGCCGCTGGTCGTGCGGGTGCGCAGTTTGGATCCGGCGAAAGGCGAGCTCACCGGATTCTCGACGTCGGTCTGCTCGCCCGACAAGTAAAGCAGCGGGTCGAAGCCGGCTGCCTCGATCATCCTCGCCCCGCGCGCGCTGCGCAGCGCCGCCGCGGCGCCCCGGGCGCTCGGGCTGTTGGCCGCGGCGAGGCGTTGAGCCTGCTCCAGCGAAACGCCGAGCGCGGGCGCCGGCGATTCACCGGCGAGATAGGACGTGTCGGGATCGACGGTGGCGGGTGCGTCCGCCGCCCGCGCGTGCGGAGCGAGGATGAGCAACGTCACGAGGCAGAGCGCGGCGCCGGGTCGGGGAGTCATGGCGGCGTAAGATAGCCCGACGCGAGCCTTCGTTTCAGCGAAACATGGGCCCACGGGGCGGGGAAAGCGACGGGCGCGCCCGGAGCCCGGGACAGGCGCGCCGGCGGAAGCCGATCGCACGCTCCTCATGCCGGACGCGCCCGGTCGCGGTAGCTGCCCGGGGATTCGCCGACCCAGCGCTTGAACATCGTCCTGAACGCGGCTTCGGACGCATAGCCGGACGATGCCACGATCTCCTTGAGGGAGAGGTCGCTCGAGTCCAGCAGGGTCGTGGCCCGCTGGATCCGCCACCGGGTGACGTATTCCATCGGGGTCTCGCCGACCAGATGCTTGAAGCGCGCAGCGAAGCTCGAGCGCGACATGTGCGCGCGCGCGGCAAGCGACTCGAGGGTCCACGAGCCGGAGGGCTCCGCGTGGATCGCCTCGAGGGCCCCGGCGAGCTGCGGATCGGTGAGGGCTTTCATCCAGCACCCTTCGCTCGCGGGCATGTTCGCGATCCAGGTGCGGATGAGCTGGATGAATACCACCTCGGCGAGGCGGTTCAGTACGGTCGTGCGGCCCGGCGCCGAGGCGGCGCTCTCGATCGCCAGGAGGCGGATGGTGGGCTCGAGGCCGTGGGCCACGCGGCCATCGCTGCCGGGACAATGGATCAGGGGCGGGAGCACGCGCAGCACCGGATTGGTGCGGCCCCCCGCGAGCTCGCAGCACAGTCCGATGAACTCGGTGTGCGCCCCGGGCGAGGTCCCGAATCCCGGGCAGGATTCCGACGACATCTCGTCCGCCGCACGGACCGGGGTGCGCGGATCATCACGGATGATGCAGGAGTGCCCGTGCGGTGTCGCGACCACATCTCCCGCCGCCAGCTCCAGAGCGGATCCCTTCACGCCCTCCAGCTCGAACGAGACCCGCCCGCGCGTCACGACGAGCAGCGCTGCGTGATCACTCTTCCGCACGGCGAAGCTCCATGGGGGCGAGACGGACATGATGCCGCTCATGGAACCCCGCAGGCGAAACGCCTCGGCCACCTCCGAGAGGACATCCACAGGTACGGACTGGTCGGGACGCGTCATTGAGTTCATCCTATGAAGTTGGATGTTTGAGTCGCCAATATGGACTTATGCGACTTATGCGTTCAGATTCAACTGGACAATACAGACCATCAGATGACGTGTCAATCGCCGGGTTGCAACCGAACTTGCCACGCGACGATGGGCTGCGGTCCGACCCGGACCGCAGCCCATCGTGTCCCGTGTTCGGAGCCGGGCCGGCCCACCGCTCATGTCGCAGGCGGCCGCCAGATCCCGACCACGCCCTCGATCCGACCGTCGGCGTCGAATTCGAACACGTTGGTGCCCCGTCCGCGCTCGCCTCCATCCGGCCCATGCACGACCCAGTCGGCGAGGACGGTGCCCTGGCAGTGTCGGACGTCGCCCGTCCGCTCGAGGCGATTGCCGGGCATGAACATGTGGACCGCGGCCAGATGAGGCTCGAGGTCGGCGCGCCCCTCGACCAGGCTGAACCGGTCTCGGAAACGGATCGCGGGCGCGACGGAGGCGTCGAGGAACGCGTTGCGGCGCGCGGGATCGGGCTCCGACCAGGCCGAGAACCAGGTGTCCACCCGCGCCGCCGCGTCTGCGAGCAAGCCGTCGGCTACGACGTTGGCGAACACCGCCAGCTGATACCGCCAGCCCTGCACGTGGTGATCGCGGGCCGTGGTCTCGGCGAACTCGTGACGGAGGTGAAGCCGGGTCCCGGCCGGATCGTCCTCGAGCGTGATGGTCACGCGCGAGCCGCCCACCGGCATCGGCGTTCCGGAGCTGAAACCGAACGTGTAGACGATCCGTCGCGGCGGATCGATCTCGAGCACCTCGCCGGCCGATTCGACCGCGTTGGGATGCCGGACGAACACCTTGCCGCCGGGACGCGGCTCGATGGTCGAGCCCTGGCCCCACCAGGCGGCCCATCGTTCCGAGTCGGTGAAGTAGCGGAAGACGATCTCGGGGCGGGCGCGGATCACGACATGGCGATCGAGCGCATGGGGGAGGGGAGCGGCGGTCATCGGTGGCCTCCGGTGTGCCGGCGGGACCGCCGACGGTGATCAGGTTGCGGGCCGCGCCGTGATTCTTCGAGCTCGGCGCGGAGGGTGAGCGTGTAGAGCGCGTCGTCCCACAGGGTCTCCAGCGCGCGGCCGATGGGTCCGAACGCCTGCCGGCGGGCGCGGTAGAAGCGCTGCCGGCCTTCGGCCCGCACATCCACCAAGCCGCTCCGCGCGAGCCGTCCCAGGTGCTGCGAGACCGCGCCGAAGGTGACGTCGGAGAGGGCGCGGTGGATCTCGCCCGCCGCATGCTCCCGGCGCCAGATCAGGCGCAGGATCTCGCGACGGCGGGCGGAGGCGAGAAGCGTGAGCGGGAGCGACATGTTTATAGTTTAGATAAAACTAAAATAATGTCAAGGGCGGAGTGGGAGGGGTGCCAGCGGGGGCGAGTGGTGTCCGGGCTAACCGGTCAGCAAGGTGCCCGGCCTGGACCACCGAATTGACTTGACGACCTTTCGGGAGTCTCTCGCCGCGTGGCCGGCAGTGCCCTCGTAGCCGTGCTCGGGCGTGCCCAGGGCGCCTCCCATCGAGCCGAATCCCACCGAGGACCGCGCGAACCCGTCGCACCCTCATTCATGCGCTCTGCGGGCAAGCCTGAGCGTCGAAAACGCTCGTGATATGAAGGAGTGGATCAGCCCCCTCGACACCCGCCCCCGTCGAGGTTCCGATGCAGCGCTACATCCGGTCCCATCTGTCCGATCAGGCCCTGATCCAGAGTGCCATGACCAACGCCGGTCGGGAACGCACCTCGACCGCCGACCTGCTCGCCGACATCGCCGAGATCGACGATCGCAGGATCTACGCCCCGGCGGGTTATCCCTCCACGTTCGCCTGGTGCGTGGGAGAGCTGGGGCTCTCCGACGACGCGGCCTTGAGGCGCATCACGGCCGCCCGCGCGGCCCGCCGGTTCCCGGCCATCTTCGC
>JBKJXJ010000132.1:0-10626 GCA_046716125.1 Candidatus Eiseniibacteriota bacterium | reverse complement strand
TGCTGGGGATCGGGGACGGCACGTTCGGGGCCAAGATCGACTTCGAAGCCGGGCACTCTCCACTCTCGGTGGCGATCGCGGACCTCAACGCGGACGGCCGGCCGGACCTCGCGGTTGCAGACAACTTCTCGAACACGGTCTCGGTGCTGCTGGGGAACGGGGACGGGACGTTCGCGGCCAAGACCGACTTCGGCACCGGGGGCGGCCCCCTCTCGGTGGCGATCGCGGACCTCAACGGGGACGGGCGGCCGGACCTCGCGGTGGCGAACGGTGGGGTTTCGGTGCTGCTGGGGATCGGGGACGGCACGTTCGGGGCCAAGATCGACTTCGAAGCCGGGCACTCTCCACTCTCGGTGGCGATCGCGGACCTCAACGCGGACGGCCGGCCGGACATCGCGGGTGCAGACAACTTCTCGAACACGGTCTCGGTGCTGCTGGGGAACGGGGACGGCACGTTTGGGGCCAAGACCGACTTCGGCACCGGGTTCTCTCCACGCTCGGTGGCGATCGCGGACCTCAACGCGGACGGCCGGCCGGACCTCGCCGTGGCCAACTACTTCTCCAACGCGGTCTCGGTGCTGCTCGGGAACGGGGACGGCACGTTTGGGGCCAAGACCGACTTCGGCACCGGGGGCTCTCCACGCTCGGTGGCGATCGCGGACCTCAACGCGGACGGGCGGCCGGACCTGGCAGTGGCGAACGCCAACTCCAATACGGTGTCGGTTCTGCTGAATCGCGGTGGGCCACCAGTGCCGATTGCGATGGGGTTCTACTTCACGCCCAATACCCTCAGCCTGGCCTCCCGGGGCCGCTGGGTGACGGGAGTTCTCGAGCCGGCCCCGTCCTTGGCCGCCAGTGACATCGACATTCTGTCGATCCGGCTAAACGGCACGGTGCCGGTGGACCTGGCGGCTCCGAACGCGCTCGGCGACCACAACGGCAACGGCGTCCCAGATCTGGTGGTGAAGTTCAGCCGGGTGGCGGTGGAGCTGACCGTGTCCGAAGGCGATAACGTTCCGGTTACTGTCACCGGCGCGCTCGGGACCCATTCCTTCCTCGGCACCGATCACATTCGTGTGCGCCGCGGGATGGTCTCGGCCCCGCCGGCCGGCAGCCACCTGACGGTGGGCTCCGTGGCCCAGGTGCGCTGGCAGACGCCGAGCGGTGTCGCGGTCGAGTCGGTGGCCCTGCTGCACTCGCCCGACGGCGGCAGCACCTGGGGCCCAATCGCTCGCGGGCTGCCCAATGCCGGGGCCTACGATTGGATGGTGCCCAACGTCCAGACCGACCAGGCTAAGGTGGCGGTGCTGGGCGAATCCACCGACGAGACCGGCGACCTCGTGGGGGGCGTGCTCGGCGTGAGCGAGGCGTTCTCCATCAGGGCCGTGGTCGGCGTCGGTGATCGCGGCCCGGCCGAGCTTGCGCTAGCGATTAGAGGGACCAGACCAAACCCGGCCGTGGGCGGGCGACTGTGTGTGGAGTTCACGCTGCGCGATGGAAGCCCGGCCCGGCTGGAGTTGATGGATGTAGCGGGGCGAGTGGTAACCGTGAAGGGAGTCAGGACCTTGGGACCGGGGCGTCACACGCTCGATCTCTCGGAGGGCGGCGCGTTACGGCCCGGGATCTACTTCCTCCGTCTCACGCAGGGTCGGAGCGAGGTCCGGGCGCGGGCGGCAGTGATCAAGTGATATCTCATCCGGAGTGACCGGCGTCAACGCTGCTTCTTCGGTCGTCCTCAACAGTGGGATGGCTGCGGTGTTTGATGGGGCCGAAATAGTGCGGAACAGAACAGGTCGCACGGCGGGCGTACGCACCGCGGTTCCCGCTGCTTCGGCCACCGTGCCGAAAGCCATTTCGCTAGGTCGCTGCCCAACCGGTCAGGAATCAGGACTTCGAAGCTCCTCAAGAATGTGCCAGAAGGACCTGATTCCGGGACGCCTTCTCACGGATCTAGGGGTGGATCGTCTCTCACCCCATTCTCCACATCCGCTCGAATGGGGGCACCCGAGGAACTCGCCTGGACCGCGCGAACAGCAGCTGCCTCGGATTCGCAGGCCTCGAAAACCCGGTCGAGCTTCGTGATCCTCAGGATCTCGCGAGTGCGATCCCCGACACCACAAAGGACGAGCGGCACATGCGCCTTGCGGCACGTCGCGTAGGCGTGAACCAACGCTCCGAGAGGACGATTGCCGGCGAATCGCAGTCCGTTCAGGTTCAGGACGATGGCCTTGCCCCTCCCGCGAATGAAATCCGCCACCATCACAGGGAGTTCGTCGATCTCATCGAAGAAAACCGTTCCGGGTTGGAACCTCAGGATTGCGGTCGCCCCTGACATGGAGGCTTCGATACGGAGTCTGCGAGTCATGGGATCTCCGACCTAGCAGCGGCAAGGTCTCCGCTGCCCGCTTAGCCGTCTGTGCCACCACGAGCGTCAGGAAGCGTCTTCGGACCCGGCCTAGCCCCCGTGATTGACGCGCAACGAGTGGCGCCATGCAAGCCAGGCGTGCGTGTTCCGGAATCAGGTCCTTGCTGGACACTTTTCCGGGCGCGGCAAAGTTGTTGCTTCCGTTGCTCCTAGCCATGCGATTCGGGGTTACCGTTCCGGTACGGCCCTTGAAGCATGGATGACCGTAAGCGTGGAATCTAAGCACGGCCTGGGCGCGTGGCTCCACGCGGCGATCACTGTGAACGCCTGGCAGTCGGGGGGGCCGCCCGGCTGCTCCAGCGCAAGGCATAGAGCCACGAGACAAGCATCGGCTCCGCGACCAGGTTAAAAAGTAGTGACGGCTGTTGAGAGGCAATCCGGACTGAAGATTCGGAGTATCCGGCCCACAACTGGAACTTGGCATTCCGCCGCCATTTCTCGACGATCCAATCGAGGACCGCAAGGCTGGGCTGAATTTCGACGCCCAGCGCTTTCTCGGCTTCTCTAACCGTCCGCCACTCTCGATACGCTCGGCTCGGGCCACCTCCGGTCGAGGCTGAACTTGCCGCCGCGAGCCGCTCGAGCACGCGACCCCAGCCGAGTAGCTCGCTCGAGACCACCTCTCGGCAAAGCAGAAGACGGGCGATCGCGATGCCCACGGATCTCCTCGACGACGCCGTCAAATTCCTTTCGCGGGCGATGGCCTCCGCCACGAGCGCCGCGACGATCGGCCCTACTTTCGGGACCGGTCCGGTCTTTCCCTCAAGGAGCCGTCTGGGGCCCTGCCGCGGCGGTGGGCTTTCGCTGCGGGCATGGGCCAAGAGCTCCAAGCTCCGGTGCCGGTCGGGCATCGTCCAGCGCCCGAGCGACACTAGGTAACGCTGGCCTGCCATCTGCGCCCGAATGGATGGAGCCAGCGCCGAGGTCACGAGCGATGCCTGCCAGGGCTCCAGGACGGGGTGACCCGGCTTGGCCAAGTTCGACTCTATCTTCCCCAGCTCCCGCTCGATGTCTTCCCCCGTCACTGGCCGGGCCCGGAAGATCCATTCGGTCCCCAAGATCAGATAGAGCAGCTCCCCGGGGTCGAGCCCGAAGCCCTTCCAGAGGTCCAATGCCTCGCGCAGTTTGCCCGGGGAAAGCTGTAGTTCCGCAGGCAACCACTGGTCCCGCACGGCCCCGCGCCACTCCTCGAGAAGTTCGAGGGCGTGAGCGGCCACAGAGTCGCCCACGAGGGGGTTGCCACCCGTTTTCGAGCCAACCTCCTCGTTTTGTCGCGAAGCCTTGCGGCGTCCAATGGCTGGCATGGCGGGAGCAGCATACGCCCGCACGAGGAGGGAAGTGGGATGGAGAATCTGCTCTCGGTGCAGCAAGCCGCAGAACGGCTCGGGGTCAGCTTCTGGACCGTCTACCGCATGGCGCGGTCGGGGCGACTGGCCAGCATTCGCCTGGGTCGGCGGCGGTTGTTCTCGGAGCGCGACCTCGAGGAGCTGATCCGTGCGACGCGGGACGGTCGTATCGCGTCCGTTCGGGCCGGCACCTTGGAACGCACGCGCTAGCCGGCGAACGTCACGAAACGGGACCCAATCCAGTTTGATTACCGCCTGTCTGTGGGCGCCGGCTTGAGTGCTGGAGACCACAACCGACGACTAGCCGCTGGAGCGAGCAGTTCTCGTTTCATGCCGAGATGAGAACGGAGAGATGAATCAAATGACCGAACAAAGGGAAGTCCTGGAATTGGTCGCGGCGCGGATGCGTGACGCCAAGGCAACGTCGTTCCGCACCCTGGTCAGAGAACTCGATCTATCTCCCGAAGCGGCCTGCGGTCACCTGAAACGCCTATGGCGGGAGGGGCTGATCCGGAGCAACGAGATACCGCCCCGCCGGCGCCTGTCACTCGGTCCCGGAGAATCCATTCGCGATCTGCGTTTCGAGCTCGCTCGGAGAGGCAGAAAGCGCCTGCACTGGTACGCTGACCAGGACGCGAAGAGCGATGAGGACTGGCTGCCATGACCGGGGCCACCGCAGCGCTCCTGAATCTGGGCGCGTCGCCTCTCGAGGCCGCACTGGCCTACTCGGCTGCGGGCCTGCCAGTCCTGCCCCTGAACTCCCTCCAAACGGATCGTTGCAGCTGTGGCCGAATCGACTGCCCGTCACCCGGCAAGCACCCCCTGACCCTTCACGGACTGCACGACGCCTCGACGGATCAAGACGTGATTCGCGAATGGTGGCAGCGCTGGCCGCAAGCCAATGTTGGACTGGCAATGGGGGTCGCCAGCGGCCTAGTCGTGGTGGACGTGGATCCTCGTCACGGGGGCGATCCCGAGCTGGCCAAGCTGGCCATGAGCGGCATTCCCCTGGAGACACTGACCGTCCGGACCGGCGGGGGAGGTAGGCACCTCTACTTCCATTGCCCGGGTGGGGCGATCCGCTCCAGGAAGCGCTTCCGCCCCGGCGTCGATTTCCAGGCCGACGGGTCGTACGTGGTGGCTCCGCCGAGCGTTCACGCGAGCGGCCAGAAGTACGAGGTGGCGACGGGCCCGGAAACGCCAATCGCTCTCCCGCTGCGACTGCTCGAGCTTTTCAACGATTCCGCCGGTTCTCACAATGGCCCAGTCGCGCGCGCGCGCATCCCCGAGGGTGAGCGGAATGCCGCCCTTACCTCGATCGCCGGCCGATTGCGCCGCCAAGGGTTGGCCCTGGGCGATATCGAGAAGGAGCTCGAACGAGAGAATCTCGAGCGGTGCGAGCCTCCCCTTGAGCCGGGCGAGGTTCGAGGTATCGCGCGCAGCGTCTCCCGCTACCCGCGCGGCCGACACGGTAGCGAAGGGGGACGGACGACGCAGGCCGAACGTCTGGTGGCGCTGCTTGAGGACGCCGAACTCTTCGTGTCTGACGAGGGGGAGTGTTACGCGACCGTTAGCTGCCGTCATGAGCGCGAGACCTGGGCGCTCCGTGCGTCCGGTTTCAAGAGCTGGCTCATGGCACGCTACTTCGATGTCGGCCACGGAGCGCCGAGCATTCAAGCCTTACAGAGCGCCCTTGGCGTGCTCGAGGGCCATGCGCGAGCCGGGGGGGTTGTGCATCCCGTCTGGACGCGGCTGGCGGAAACCCACGGTGTGATTTACCTCGACCTCGGCAGCCATCGCGGGGAAGCCGTCGCAATCACACCGGAAGGCTGGCGCATTATCCCGAATCCGCCAGTCAAGTTCCGCCGGCCTCCTGGGCTCCGGCCGCTCCCGGCACCCTTTCGCGGGGGAGAACTGGGCGAGCTGCGCCAGTTCATCTCTGCGGGCGATCAAGACTGGAGACTGATTATCACGTGGCTGCTCGCTGCGCTGCGGCCGGCGGGTCCCTATCCGATTCTCCTCCTGCACGGCGAGCAGGGTTCCGCTAAGAGCACGACGGCTCGCGTGCTCCGCGCTCTGGTGGATCCCTCGGCTGCGCCCTTGCGGGCCGAGCCCAGGGATGTCCGCGACCTGATGATCGCCGCCAGCAACGGATGGGTCGTGGCGATCGACAATCTGTCGCGCCTCTCTCCGTGGCTCTCCGACGCCTTGTGTTCGCTCGCAACCGGTGGCGGGTTCGCGACCCGGGCCCTGTACAGCGACGACGCCGAGAAGATCTTCTCAGCCGAGCGCCCGGTTGTCCTCAACGGTATCGATGAGGTGGCGACCAATGGTGACCTCCTGGATCGGGCACTCCTCGTCTACCTGCCGCACATCCCCGAGGCCCTTCGGCGTACCGAGGCCCAGCTGCGGCGGGACTTCGCGGAAGCGCAGCCGCGCATCCTTGGAGCGGCGCTAGACGCCGTTGTCCAGGGTCTGCGCGACCTGCCCGCCGTGAATCGAGACGGCCTGCCACGAATGGCGGATTTCGCTGTCTGGGGTCGTGCAGTCGCGCCCACTCTGGGCTGGAGTGCTAACGACTTTGACCTTTCCTACTCCGCGAACCGGGATGCCACACACGATCTCGCCCTCGAGGCCTCGCCGATTGCCGCCGTAATCCTCGAGATGATGGAGAACGAGCGCCTTTCATGGGAGGGGATCGCCTCAGGGCTCCTCGAGCTTTTGGCTGAAAAGGTCGGGGAGGGTTCCCGGAGGCAGAGGAGCTGGCCCAAGAGCCCGCGAGCCCTAGCAGCTGCCCTCCGACGGCTCAGCCCCAATCTCCGCAACGCCGGCGTCGAGGTCACGTTTATCCCCCGTTGCGGGAATCGGCGGCCCATTCGCATAGAAAGTGTCCGGGATGCTGCGTCACTTGCGTCACCTGCGTCACGGCCCGAGCCCGCCTGACCATGGTCCGGGTGACGGAGGTGACGCAAGTGACGCAAGAATCCATCAGCTTTCTCTGGCAAGTGCGTGTGCGTGTCGCCCACCGGGGGATTGCTGCCCAGGCCTCCGGATCCGTCCGCAATGGCCTGGTAGCCCTTTCTGAACGGCGAAGCGCTCGATTCTGTTCGGGGCGACGCGTGGAAGGTGGGGACATGAGAGTCGCGCTCTACCTCCGGGTCTCCACGACCGACCAGGATCCCGAATCGCAGGGGCGGGAGGTGCGGGCATTCGCCGTGGCTCGGGGCTGGGAGGCTGTGGAGACGTACCAGGACCTCGGGGTCTCGGGTGCTCGGGCTCGGCGCCCGGCGCTGGATCATCTGCTGCAGGACGCCTGGCGCGGGCACTTCCAGGCGGTCGTGGTCTGGGACCTCTCGCGCATGGCGCGCAGCACGCTGAACGCCCTGCAGCTCCTACAAGAGTTCGAGCAGATGAAGGTCCGCCTGATCGCCGTGAAGCAGACCTTCGACACTGACACACCGCTGGGTCGGGCCTTCTTCACCTTGGCCGCGATGTTCGCCGAGCTCGAGCGCTCCATTCTGATCGAGCGCGTGCGAGCAGGCATGGCGCGGGCCCGCGCCGAGGGGAAGCGCATCGGCAGGCCGCCGCGGCATGTAGACCTCGCGCGCCTCGGACGCCTGCGTGCCGATGGTCATTCTATCCGCCAGATCGCGCGCGACTTGGCAGTTCCGAGCTCCACCGTCGCCAAGCGGCTGAAGTTGTTCGCGAGTAACGCGGGAGCGGGAGCCGGCGATGGGTCCTGACGCATCGCCGGTGCCGGTCTCGGCCGAAAGGCTCCTCCTGCTCCGGGAAGTGGCGGAGCTCTTGCGCGTGAACGAACGCACGGTGCGCCGCTGGGTCGCCCAGGAAGGCCTCCCTTGCATCCGTTTGGGCACGCGCCTACGGTTCTCGCTGCGCAATGTCCTCCGATGGGTCTCGGCGAGAGAGGAGGGCAGATAGGTGCCGAGACTTCCCAAGGGGATGTTCAAACGCGGAGCGAGCTATTACGCGCGCCTCCGCGAGCATTACCGCGACCGATGGATCTCGCTCGGCCGCAACCGCGACCAGGCTTCCAGGCGCTATCGCGAGCTCAAGACCGGATGGCGTCCGGTCAGCCGGCTCACGGTGGAAGAAGCGTCCGAGAGGTGGATCGAGACATACGTCGCGACGCGGCGGAACGAGCAGGGCGTGGAGCTGGCCCGGCGAAGGGTGGCGCTGCACTTGGTGCCGTACTTCAAGTACAAGCCACTCGCCGCGGTGACGCCGGATGATCTGAGGCGCTACCGGTTGCACCTCGAGAAGAAACCGATCTCGAGGCAGACCGTGGCCCATCTCCTGTCGGACGCGCGGTGTCTCTTCCGTTGGTGCGAGGCGGAGGAGCTGGTAACGAAGGCGCCGGTCCCGCGGGGACTGCTGCCGAGGATCCAGGAGCGGCCTCCCGACGCGCTCACACCTGAGGAGGAGCAGGCGGTGCTCTCAGTGCCGGAGCCGTACCGGTTTATCGCCCGGCTCGGTCTGGCAACGGGGCTCCGCTGGGGCGAGCTAGTTCGGGCACAGGCCAGTGACGTTCAGCGGGGCATGCTGGTCGTCAGCCGCACCAAGTCTGGAAAGGTGCGGCGCGTGCCGTTGCCCGCAGACTTGCTCGAGGAGCTCCGCTTCAAGATTGGCCCGCTGGTGGCGGTTCGCGACTCGTGGGGATTCACCAAGCAGGTGCGGAAGTATTCGGGCGTGTCGAAGTTCCATCCACACCAGCTGAGGCACACGTTCGCGACGCGGTGGGTGGAGCGCGGGGGCAACCTCGCGGCTCTACAGCTCGCAATGGGTCACTCTTCGATCGTCGTGACTCAGCGCTACGCGCGGCTCACGGACGAGCACGTGCGGGCCGAAGCGGAGCGGATTGCTGGGAATTCGGTAGCAGATTCGGTAGCAGAGGTCTCCCGCGCACTTGCGTCCGGTGTCGTAAGTCGTGTAAACACACCGGCGGAGAGGTGCGAGAGTGGTTGAATCGGGCGGTCTCGAAAACCGTTAAGGGGGCAACTCCTTCGAGGGTTCGAATCCCTCCCTCTCCGCCAGCGCTTTTGCGGCCCGCGGGATCCACCGCAGCCGCCCGGGCCAACCGCCCATCCACCGAGGCGACCATGATGTATCTCCTCCTCAAGACCGTCCACATCGTCGCCGTGGTCATGTTCCTCGGCAACATCACGACCGGGATCTTCTGGAAGGAGCACGCCGATCGCACCCGCGACGCGCGCCTCATTGCCCACGCCATGGCGGGCATCATCCGCAGCGACCGCCTGTTCACGCTCCCGGGCGTGATCCTCATCACGATCGCCGGGATCGGCGCGGCCCAGGTCGGGCACATGCCGCTGCTCAAGACCGGGTGGCTGTTCTGGGGCATCGTGCTCTTCAGCCTCTCGGGCATCGCGTTCGGCGCGTGGATCGCACCGCTCCAGAAGCGGATGCTCAAGCTCATGGAGGCCGGGGCCGCGAGCGGCGCGCCGGACTGGAAGGCCTACGAGGCGCTGTCCCGCACCTGGGCGTTCTGGGGCGCGGTGGCGCTGCTGCTGCCGCTCGCCGCGGTGTTCCTGATGGTCTTCAAACCGCCGATCCCGGGACTCTAGACCGCCGTCCTCAGAAGTTCGCGGATCTCCGGGTGGCTGAAGGAGCACGATTGGGAATCGGCGCGCGGGGATCGGCCGGCTCGAAGAAGCGTCAGGGCTCGAGCGGGGGCGTGAAGCCGCGCGCGTTGGACGGATGGGTCCCGGCCGCCCTCCTGCTGGCTTCCTTGATCGTCCGCATCCCGTACGTACTCACCGAGCGGCTCTGGCCCGACGAAGCGCTCTACGCTCAGATCGCGCGGGACTTCGTCGCGAACCCCGCGAGCCTCCTGCGCGTCGATGCGTATGCCGAGCACCTCCCCATCGTTCCGGCACTGCTCTCGGTCGGCCTCGTGTTCGGGAACGGCCTGGCCGGCCTTCGCGCGATGACCCTCCTCGTCAATCTGCTCGGGATCCTCGCGACCTACAAGCTGGGGGAAAGGATCGCCGGGCGCTTCACGGGCATCTGTGCGGCGTTGTTCCTGGCGGTCAACATCGGCTATCTCCACCACAGCCACCTGATCCTGATCGACGGACCCTTTGCGGTCGCGCACGTGGGCTTGGGCCTGGCGCTGCTGAACGTCAGGCCCGGGCCCGGATGGGATCGTCATGACCTGATCGTGGGTCTCGGGGCTGCCGGCGTGGCGGTCATGAAGTGGTACGGGGCGCTGCTGATCGTCCCGATCGTCGCCCTCTACTACCTGGTCGCCTGCAAGGATCTGGCTCTGGGGCAGCGCTTGAAGAAACTCGCCCTGCCGGCGCTGTGCCTGGGGATCGTCGCCGCACCGTACCTGGTCTGGAAGGTGGACTTCCTGAGTCACCATGGGGGTGTCGTCTCCTACTTCCAGCGACCCGCGATCTACTACCTCCTCACCGCCCCCAACTTCGTGGGTGGGGCGCTGTCGTTGTGCGTCATCCTCGCCGGCGGGTTCTTCCTGAGGCGACAGGCCGCCAGGATCCAGGCGCTGATCGCCGCCGTCATCGTGGTCGAGCTTGCGGTGATGTCGTTGGCCCCGGAGAAGGACGGGCGGTACATCCTGCCCATCCTGCCGTTCCTTGGCGTCGTCTACGCCCTGGGGATCGGCGGGATCGTCGATTCGCTGGTCCGGAAAATGGCGGGTCGCGCGCGGGCGCATGCGGTTGCGATCGGGCTGCTGTCCCTGCAGTTCATCCCGTTCATCCTGCACAAGGATCGGACGCTCATGAACAGCGCCTACACCGGATTCATGGAGGCGGGGGAGGCGGTGCGCCGTGCTGCAGGACCCGACGCGATGATCCT
>JBKJXJ010000131.1:0-25719 GCA_046716125.1 Candidatus Eiseniibacteriota bacterium | reverse complement strand
TCGCATAACAAGGCCGCTTTGACGAAATCGAAAATGGTGGCGTCGGCGGCACGGCTATGGCGCCGCGCGCGCGCCACGGCCCATTCGATATAGCGCCGATCCTCTGCCGCGACTTCTTCTGCGATGTACGTGCGGTAAACCGGGAACGCGGCGATTACCTCGGCCAGCGCCCGGCGCAGCGTGTCCAGCGTATAGTCGCGCGTCGAGCGGTCGGGGGGGGCGGCGCGCGGGCGCGGGTTCCCCCCGGCGCGGGGGGGGGCGCGGCGCCCGCTCGCTCGAGCTCACGACCGAAGCCGCGAAGCGCTACGAGCGCGGCGTGGACCCTGGTGTGGGCCCGGCCGCCACCGCTCGATTCCTGGCCCTTCTCGCCGAGGTATCCCCCGGGGCCAGGCCGGCCGGCGGGCGCGAGCGTCGCGTCGGCATGCCCGCGGCGACCACCATCGCGCTTCGCGCCTCGCGCATCGCGCGGCTGCTCGGCGTGGACGTGGGGGCCACCGAGGCCGCGCGCCGGCTCGAGGGATTCGAGTTCGGCGTCGAGACCGGTAGTCCGCTCCGGGTCTCAGTGCCATCGTGGCGTCCGGACGTCACCATCGAGGACGATCTGGTCGAGGAGGTCGCCCGCGCCTGGGGCTACGACCGCATCCCCGAAGCCCCGCTCGAGACGCACGGCGTCCACGCGGCGCGCTCCGGGCCCGAGCGCCGGACCGAGCGCGCGCGCCGCGCCATGCTCGCGCGCGGGCTCACCGAGGCCTGGACCACCAGCATGGTCACCGTGCGCGAGGCGATCGAGACCGCCGCCCTCCTGGGCGAGCCCGCTCCGGCGCTCGTCCGGCTCATGAATCCGATGAGTCGCGAGAGCGAGGTCATGCGGCCCAACCCGGTGTCCGGGTTGCTGCGGGCCTGCCGGCACAACCTGCGCCAGGGCGTCCCGGCCGTGCGCCTCTTCGAGACCGGCGTGGGCTTCCGACACCGCGACGGTGCGCCGACATCCGAGCTTCCGGAGGAGCGCGCGATGCTCGCCGCGATCATCTGCGGTCCGCGGCACGCCCAGGCGCGCGACGCCGACCAGCGCCCGCTCGATTTCGAGGATGCCAAGGGGCACTGGGAAGCGTGGTTCGAGGAGATGCGCGTTGACACCCCGGAGTGGCGTGGATATGCTGCACCCGGCTGGAAACCCGGTGCAAGTGCTGAAGTTGTGGGCGGCACTTCGTGCATTGGATGGGCGGGCACGCTGAGTCAGCAGCTGCTCCGTGGCTGGGACATCGAGGTCCCGGTGCACCTCTTCGTGGTGCTCCTCGACGCGCTGCCGCAGGACGGATCAGCCCGGCCCCGCGTGGTCCTCCCGGGACGATTCCCGCCGGTGCGACGCGACCTCGCCTTCTTCGTGCCCGAGCGCACGACGCACGATGAGCTCGCGGATGCGCTCAAGCGCGCCGCCGGCGACTGGCTGGTGAAACTCGAGCTGTTCGACGTGTACACGGGCCCGGGCACACCCCCGGGGATGAAGAGTCTGGCATTCGCGCTCCGGTTCCAGCACGCGGAGCGCACGCTGGCGGAGTCCGAGATCCAGAAGGTCCAGGATCGCATGACGCAGGCGGCCACGGCGGCATTCGGCGCCAGATTGAGGGAGCGATGACCGAGACGATCACCACGATGAGCACCGACCTCGACCTGCTGGCCGAACGCGTGGAGAAGGCGGCCGCGCTGATCCAGAGCATGCGCGATGACAAGCAGCGGCTGGAGAAGGAACGCGACGACCTGACCCGCAAGCTCCAGGAAGCCGAGAAGAAGCACCAGGGGCAGGACGTGACGGCGCTGCTCGCCGAGCTCCAGACCCTCCGCAAGGAACAGCGCGAGTGGCAGGGGGAGCGCCGCGAGGTCGTCGGCAGGATCGAGACCCTGGTGAAAAAATTGGAGCGACTCGAGGGTTGAATCCGGGGCGCTCAGGCCTCAAGCTGTGGTATCGATGTACGAAGTCCCGGGGCGCGCCGCCCACAGGGGGTGAGGCCGCCGGGGTGAACGCTCCGCCCATACGGGCGGGCGGAGCATGACGAAACCAACACGCAGGGTGTTCGCGGCGAAACGAGGACGCGATGGACGCTAAGAATGTGGTCAACGTCCAGATCTTCGGACATAGCTACACGATCCGCGGCGAGGCTGATCAGGAGTACATCCTGGGCGTCGCGGCGTACGTGGACCGCAAGATGCGCGAGATCACCGAGAAGCTCCCGGTGGCGTCGCTCTCCAAGGTGGCCATCCTCGCCTCCCTCAACATTGCCGATGAGTTGTTCAAGGAGCGCGCCCAACAGGACGCCCAGCAGCAGGCGCTGGGGACCCGGGCGGCGCGTCTGAACGCGGTCCTGGATGAGCTTCTGGAGGGAAGCGCGTCCCGGTAGCCCGCGAAGCTCCGTCCCTGGATTCGACGTGGATGTCCCTGCCGTGCCCGTGATGCATCTACCGTTCTTGAACCATTAATCACGTTCAGGGTGTGCCGGTGATCGGCGACGTCGCGCCGGGGGAGCCATTTCCCCGGAGGACAGACCCGGTCCAGGCCCGCCCACCTGGATCTCCAGGTCTCAAGAACGACAATGCACACGGCATTTCGGCGGGGATAACTTCCCCGCCTGTGCCCCGGCCGGCGCCGGTGAGCGGGACCCGCCTCAAGCGGGTGCCGCGACCAGGCCGGCACGGGTGCGCGGGGGACGTGCGATGAACACCGTGTTCTGGATCGGCGGCATCGTGATCGGTGCCGTCGTCGCTTTTACGGTCGGTTGGCAGCTGCGCTCCCGCCTGGCGGCGACCCGCCGGGACGACGCCGAGCGGCAGGCTCAGGCCCTGGTCGATGATGCCCGGCGCGAGGCCGAGACGGTCAAGCGCACCGCGGTGGTCGAGGGCAAGGAAGAGACCCTCCGCCTCCGGCAGCAGCTCGAACGCGAGAATCAGGAGGCGCGCAACACCCAGCTCGCCACCGAGCGCGCGTTCCAGGAGAAGGAAGTCGCGTTCAACCGCCGGGTCGAGCTGATCGAGAAGAAGGAGCGCGACCTGAAGCGCTCCGAGCAGGAGATCGCCCAGCGGGAGACCGCCGTTCAGCAGCGCGGCGGCGAGCTCGATGCGCTGATCCAGCAGCAGACCGTCCGCCTCGAACGGGTGGCCGGGATGAGCGCCGACGAGGCGAGGGCCCAGCTCCTCTCCAGCATCGAGAGCGAGGCACGGGCCGAGGCGTCACGCCGGGTGCAGGAGATCCGCGAGACCGCCCAGCGCAACGCCGAGCGCGAGGCGCGCAAGATCCTCACGCTGGCGATCCAGCGCTATGCCGGCGACCAGGTCTCCGAGTCCTCGGTGTCGGTGGTCCATCTGCCCAGCGACGACATGAAGGGGCGCATCATCGGGCGGGAAGGACGCAACATCCGTTCGTTCGAGACCATCACCGGGGTGGACGTCATCATCGACGACACGCCCGAGGCGGTCATCCTCTCGGGCTTCGATCCGGTGCGGCGCGAGATCGCCCGCCAGTCGCTCGAGCGCCTGGTGGCCGACGGACGCATCCACCCGGCGCGGATCGAGGAAGTCGTGGCGAAGGTGCGCGGCGAGGTGGAAGGCCGCATCCGCGAGCTGGGCGAGATGGCCTGCCTCGAGGTCGGGGTGCACGGCATCCACGTCGAGCTGCAGCAGCTCCTCGGCCGGCTCCATTACCGCACGTCCTACGGGCAGAACATCCTGCGGCACTCGATCGAGGTCGCCCATCTCACCGGCATGATGGCGGCCGAGATCGGCATGGATCAGAAGATGGCCAAGCGCGCCGGGCTGATGCACGACATCGGCAAAGCGATCGACCACGACCAGGAGGGGACCCATCCCGCCCTCGGCATGGAGGTCGCGGCCCGTTACGGCGAGCCCCAGCCCGTGCTCGAGGCGATCGGGTACCATCATGACGACTATGCCGGCGGCAGCCTGTGGCCGGTCCTGGTCGCCGCGGCCGACGCGGTCTCGGGCGCAAGGCCCGGGGCGCGGCGCGAGAGCCTCGAGATCTACATCAAGCGCCTCGAGGCCCTGGAGAAGATCGCCGGGGCGTTCCCGGGCGTCGAGAAGTCGTACGCGATCCAGGCCGGGCGCGAGATCCGCATCATGGTCGAGCACTCGCGGGTGGATGACGCCCGCGCGCAGGATCTGGCGGGCGAGATCGCCCGCCGCATCGAGAAGGAGCTGCAGTACCCCGGCCAGATCCGTGTGACGGTGATCCGCGAGACCCGGGCCGTGGACTACGCCAAGTAGCAAGGAGCCAGGGATGGTCAGGATCCTCTTCATCGCCGACGTCATCGGGGCGCCCGGACGGGACGTGGTCCTGGCGCTGTTGCCCGAGCTCAAGCGCCGCCACGCCCTCGACCTCGTCGTCTGTAACGGCGAGAACTCGGCGGGCGGCTTCGGCGTGACGCGCGATTCGGCCGCCGCCCTGTTCGAGGCCGGGGTGGACGTACTGACCGGTGGCAATCACCTCTGGGACCGCAAGGAGAGCCTCGGATATCTGCGCGAGGAGACCCGTCTCGTCCGGCCCGCCAACCTGCCGCCCGGCACACCGGGCGAAGGCTGTCGCGTCGTCCGCGCCGCCGACGGCACCGCGATCGGCATCATCAACCTGCTCGGCCGGGTGTTCATGAAGGAGGCGGACGACCCCTTCCGTTCCGTGGACGCCGCACTCGAGTCGCTGCGCGACAAGTGCAAGGTCATCCTGGTGGATATCCACGCCGAGACCACCGCCGAGAAGGTGGCGCTCGGCTGGCATCTCGACGGCCGCGTCAGCCTTGTGGTCGGAACCCACACCCACGTCCAGACCGCCGACGAGCGCATCCTGCCGGGCGGCACCGCCTTCATCTGCGATGCCGGGATGACCGGCGGATTCGAATCGGTCATCGGCATGGACCGCGAAGGGGCGCTCAAGCGCTTCCTCACCGGGATGCCCGCCCGCTTGACGCCGGCCGAAGGCGACCTGCGGCTGAACGGCGTGGTCGTGAGCGTCGACCCCGCGACCGGGAAGGCGGTGTCGGTCCAGCGCCTCCACCTGCCCTACGCCGTCCCCGCCACCGGTGGGGCGCGACGTCTGGCGGGGGCGGAGCCCGCCGCTGCCGTGCGGTCAGCCGCCACGCTGCGCGTCAAGGAGCTGCGGGCGACCGGGCTCGTGCCCACGCTGGCGCTGGTTTCGGTGGGCGAGGATCCGGCGTCCCAGGTCTATCTCAAGCGCAAGACCGAGGCGGGCGCCGAGGTCGGGATCGATGTGCGGCGCGTGACGCTCCCGGCCGGCACCGACACCGCGACCGTCGTCGCGCGAATCCGCGCCCTCGGCGAAGACCGCGAGGTCCACGGCATCCTGGTGCAACTCCCGCTCGCCCCGCCGGCCGACTCGCGGGCGGCGCTCGAAGCCGTGCCGCCGGACAAGGACGTGGACGGGTTCCATCCCGTCAATGCCGGGCGGCTCGCGGCCGGGCTCCCCGGGTTCGTGCCGTGCACGCCGCGCGGCATCCTCGAACTGCTGTGCTACTACAGGGTGCCGCTGGTCGGCCGCCACGCCGTCGTCCTCGGGCGGAGCCCGATCGTCGGCCGCCCGCTCGCCACACTGCTCTCGGGCAAGGGCGTGGACATGACGGTCACGATCGGCCACAGCGCGAGCGGCCCTGGGTTGAAGGAGCTGGCGCGCCAGGCGGATCTCCTGATCGCGGCGATGGGCCGCCCGGAGGCCGTGACCGGCGAGTGGGTCAAGCCCGGCGCCACGGTCGTGGACGTCGGCATCCATTCGGTGACCGGCACGCGCGCCGATGGCAGGAAGCTGGTCGGTGACATCGAGGCGGTCTCGGTCGCGTCGGTCGCCGGGGCCCTCACGCCCGTCCCGGGCGGCGTCGGCCCGATGACCGTGGCGATGGTCGTGGCGAACACCGTGGTCGCCGCGGAACGTCAGCTCGCGGGCGCGCGAGTATGACGCCGTCCTCCTCACCGCTCTGACCCGACCCGTCATGCCCACGCTCATCCAGCGGATCATGGCGCCCAGCCCCGGCACGGCATCGCCCCTCGCCGGGCTCTTCCTGTGGCAGCTCGACGACCAGTCGCGCCGCCTGACCGAGGACACGCGCGGCGCCCTTGCCGCCGAGCTCGAGTGGCAGCCGGGGCCGGGGATGAACACCATCGGCATGCTGCTCGCCCACATCGCCGCGGTCGAGGTGGGGTGGATCCGGGCGGCGGTGCTCGGACTCGACCGCGACTCGGGAGAGGTGCTGGGCCTCACCAAGCGTCAGATCGACATCCCGCTCCCGGACGGCGCCGCGCCGCCGGCGTCCCTCGCGTGCCGCGAGCTCGCGTACTACGACGACCTGCTCGCCCGCGCGCGCGCCTTCGCCCGCGCGTCGGTCGCCCCGCTCACCGACACCGACCTCGACCGCCGCTTCCGCACACCCGCCACGTGGGAGCCCGGCAACGAGTTCGAGGGCACGATCGGCTGGGCGCTCTACCACGTCCTCGAGCACGAGGCCGGGCACTACGGACAGATCAACCTGCTGCGCCACCAGTACCGGTCGCGCGCGGATGCTCTGGGCTAGACCGCGATGTACGTTCCACCGGGAAACCTTCCAGCGGGCTCGCCGGCCCCCGAGAGCATCCTCAGCGTCTCGGCGCTCACGCGCCTCATCAAGGACACGCTGGGCGAGGCGTTCCCGGCGATCTGGGTCAAGGGGGAGCTCTCGGGATTCAAGCGCTCGGACCGCGGCCATCTCTACTTCTCGATGAAGGAGGGGACGTCCGCCCTCATCGATTGCGTCATGTGGAAGGGCACCGCCGGCCGGCTCTCCTTCGAGCCCCGAGACGGCACGGAGGTCGAGGCGTTCGGCGCCATCTCGGTCTACGAGCCGCGCGGGCGCTATCAGCTCGTGGTCGAAGAGCTGCGCCCGGGCGGCCTCGGGGCGCTGCTCCTCGCACTCGAGGAACTCAAGCGCCGGCTCCAGGCCGAGGGACTCTTCGACGCCGCGCGCAAGCGCCCGCTCCCCAGATTCCCTGCGCGGATCGGGCTCGTCACCTCGCCGGTCGGGGCGGCGGTGCGCGACATGGTCAAGGTGCTGCGCACACGCTGGCCCGGCATCGGGATCGTCCTGGCCCCGGTGCGCGTCCAGGGCGAGGGCGCGGCGGGGGAGATCGCCGCGGCGATCGAGCGCTTCAACCGTTACATGAAGGTGGACGTCCTCATCGTCGGGCGGGGCGGGGGTTCGCTCGAAGACCTCTGGGCCTTCAACGAGGAGGCGGTGGTCCGGGCGATCGCCACCTCGAAGCTTCCGGTCATCTCGGCGGTGGGGCATGAGGTGGACTGGACGCTCGCCGACATGGCGGCGGACGTGCGTGCGGCGACCCCTTCCAACGCGGCCGAGAAGGCGGTGCGGGACCACGTCGAGATGCGCCACCGGATCGAGGCGCTCGACACGCGCGGCGAGCGAGCGCTCCTCCAGGGGCTCGCCGACCGACGGCGCCGGCTGCGCGAGCTGATCGAGAAGTACGGGTTCCGGCGCCAGCGCGACGCGCTCGGCTACTGGCAGCAGCGGGTGGACGACCTGCTCGAACGGCTGCGGGTGCGACTGCGCGACGGGCTCGCGGCGGCGCGCGAGCGGCTGGAGTCGGTCCAGAGCCGCTACGGCCTGCGCGAGTGGCCACGCGTGCTGACCGAGCGGCGCGTCGAGGTGAGCACCCACGGCGGGCGCCTCACCTCCGCCGCGGTCGGCGTGGTGCACGCGAGCCGTATCCGGCTCGCCGGTTACCAGGACCGCCTGCGCGCCCTGTCGCCGCGCCTGGTGATGGAACGGGGTTATTGCCTTGTGCGTCGGCCCGACGGTAATCTGCTGCGCGTCGCGACCGGGCTTGCCGCCGGCGACGCCATCACAGTCGAGTTCGCGCGCGGCGAGGCGGATGCCAGGGTCGAGGCCGTGCGCGACAGGGAGGACGATGCCCGCGAGTAGGAAGCAGCCCACCGCCCCGGAGAAGGGGCGCGCCCCGGCAACCGCCGAGGACGGACCCAGCTTCGAGGAGGCTCTCGAACGGCTGGAGACCATCGTCGAGGAGCTCGAGACCGGCAGCCTCTCGCTCGAGCAATCGCTCGCCCGGTATGAAGAGGGTATGCGCCTTTCGCGCCGCCTGACCACGACGCTCGATCAGGCCGAGAAGCGGATCGAGCTCCTGGTCGAAGGGGAGGGCGAGGGGGACGGGCCCACGACCCGCGCGACCGAAGGCGGCGAGGGCGAGCTTCCGTTTTGAGCGCCGCGGCCGCGATGTCGAACGCCTCCTGGCTCGAGGGCGAGGGGCGGTCCCCGCTCATCACGCGCTTGCGGCGCTTTGAGCGCCACCTCGCCCGCGTCCTGCCCGCGGCCGACACCGTGCCGGCGAAGCTCCACGCGGCGATGCGCTACGCGGCGCTCGGCCCAGGCAAACGTCTCCGCCCGCTCCTCACCCTGACCGCGTGCGAAGCGGTGGGGGGGCCCTGGATGCGGGCGCTGCCCGCGGCGGCCGCGGTCGAGTGCGTCCATGCGTTCTCGCTCGTCCATGACGACCTGCCCTCGATGGACGACGACGACTACCGTCGCGGCCGGCTCACCACGCACAAGAAGTTCGGCGAGGCGCTCGGGCTTTTGGCCGGCGATGCCCTGCTGGCGCTGGCATTCGAGGAGCTGGCCGGGCTCGCCGCCCGCAACGTGCCGGCGCCGCGGGTGGCTCGCGCGGTCCGCGTGCTGGCCGAGGCGTCCGGAAGCCGGGTACTGGTCGGCGGGCAGGTGCTCGACCTCGAGGGCGAAGGCCGGCGCGTGAGCGGCAAGGGCGTGCGCGAGATGCATCTGCGCAAGACCGGCGGCCTCGTGAGCGCCGCGCTCGTCCTTGGCGGCCTCGCGGGCGGGGCCACCCCAGGCCAGTTGCGCACCCTCTCGGGCCTCGGGCTCGAACTGGGCCTCGCGTTCCAGATCCACGACGACCTGCTCAATCGCGCCTCCTCGCTCGCCCGGCTCGGCAAGCGCGCGGGCACCGACGAAGCGCGCGCGAAATCCACCTACCCGCGGGCAGTCGGAACCGAGCAGGCCCGCGCCGAGGCGGCGCGCCTCTTCCTGAGCGCGCTCCGCGGGGTCGAGCGGCTCGGGCCCAGAGCCTGGAACCTCGGACATCTCATCATCGCGGTCGCCGAGCGCGATCGCTAGAAGGGACACGACCACGGAACCGTTCTGGCTGGCACTCACGGTGAGCCTGCTGATCCAGGGCTTCAAGGGATTCAGCCACTTCGCGCTCACCAGGCACTGGAATCTGCGCCGGTTCGTCGAGACCGGCGGCATGCCCAGCTCCCACGCGGCCTCGGTCTCGAGCCTCACGACGCTGGTCGGGATGCGCGAGGGTTTCGGCTCGTCCCTGTTCGGCGTGACGCTATTCTTCAGCCTGATCGTCATGTATGATGCGGCGGGCTTAAGGCGCGCCGCGGGGCGTCATGCCGTGGTGCTCAACCGCCTGATCGACGACCACTTCAAGAACCCCGAAGAGGGCGCCCATAAGCTGATGGAGTTGCTCGGCCACACCCCGTTCGAGGTCTTCGTCGGGGCCCTCCTCGGCGTCGGGAGCGCCATGCTCTGGGTCTATCTCTTCTAGATGAGCCTGCTCGAAGGCATCCACTCCCCGGCGGATCTCAAGTCGCTGACGCGCCCCCAGCTCGACCTGCTCGCGGCCGAGATCCGTCATGTCATCATCCAGACCGTCGCCCGCCGGGCGGGCCACCTGGCGCCCAACCTGGGCGTGGTCGAGTTGACCCTCGCGCTCCACCGGGTGTTCGACTCGCCGCGCGACAAGATCATCTGGGACGTGGGCCACCAGTCCTACCCGCACAAGCTGGTGACCGGGCGCTACGAGCAGTTCGACACCCTGCGCAGCCTGGGCGGCATTCGCGGGTACCCGTCGCGCGCCGAGAGCGAGCACGATCCCTTCGGCACCTGCCACGGCAGCACCTCGATCTCGGCCGCGCTCGGCTTCGCGGTCGCCCGCGACCTCAAGGGCGAGGACTTCCACGTGGTCGCGGTCATCGGCGACGGGGCGCTCACCGGCGGCATGGCGTTCGAGGGACTCAACAACGCCGGCGAGCTGGGTCGCAAACTGGTGGTCATCCTCAACGACAACGAGTGGAGCATCTCGCCCAATGTCGGCGCCATCGCCCGCTACCTGACGCGGCTCACCACCCACCGCTTCTACCGCCAGTTCGAGCGCGACGTCTACGAGCTGCTCGGCCGTGTCCCGCGGCTCGGGAAGAGGGCTCAGGAGGCGGCCCGGAGGATCAAGGAGGGGCTCTCGAATCTCGTGGTGCCGGGGGTGCTGTTCGAGGAGCTGGGCCTCAAGTACTACGGCCCGCTCGACGGCCACGATATGGACCTGCTCATGCATACGCTGAACGAGCTGAAGGAAGTGCCGGGCCCGGTCCTGCTCCACGTCGTCACCAAGAAGGGCAAGGGCTACCAGCCGGCCGAGAGCGACGCCGGCACGTTTCACGGCGTCGGCGTGTTCGACCCCGAGACCGGCACGGCGGCCAAGAGCGGCCGTAAGACCTACACGGCGGTGTTCGGCGAGACCGCGGTCGAGATCGCGGCCCGCCTGCCGGACGTCGTGGCGGTCACGGCGGCGATGACGGACAACACCGGCCTGAAGCCGTTTGCCAGGCAGTATCCCGAGCGTTTCTTCGATGTCGGCATGGCCGAGGAACACGGCGTCACGTTCTCGGCCGGCCTCGCGGCCGCCGGGCTCATCCCGCTCACCACCATCTACTCGACCTTCCTCCAGCGCGGCTTCGACCAGATCATCCACGACGTGGCGGTTCAGGACCTGCACGTCGTGTTCTGCATCGACCGCGCGGGGCTCGTCGGGGAGGACGGCGGTCCGCAGCACGGCGCCTTCGACGTCAGCTTCATGCGGATGATCCCGGGCGTCGTCGTGATGCAGCCGCGCAACGGCGAGGAGTTGCGGGACATGATCTGGACCGCCGTGAACCACCGCGGCAGCCCGATCGCGGTGCGCTATCCGCGCGCCAGCATCCCAGAGGAGATCCTGCCCGCGCGCGACATGAGGATCCTCCCGCTCGGCGTCTCGGAGCAGCTCAGGGCCGGCGGCGACGTGGCGATCCTGGCGCTCGGCACCATGGTCGCCCCGGCGCTGGCGGCGGCCGACGTGATGGCCGGCCAGGGGATCTCGGCGACCGTGGTGGACGCGCGCTTCGCCGCCCCGGTGGACGAGAACGCCATCCTGGGCCTGGCCCGTTCGGTCGGGCGGCTGGTCACGATCGAGGAGAACGTGCCGATGGGCGGTTTCGGCGATGCCGTCCACCAGTGCCTGGCCCGGCACAACCTCACGACCACGCCGATCCTCCACCTCGCACTGCCCGGGACCTTCGTGACCCACGGCAAGCGCGACGAACTGCTCAGCAGCGTCGGCCTCGACGCCCCCGGCATCGCGCGGGCGGTGGCCGCGTGGGTGCAGGTCCACCAGCGCCAGTACACATGAGCGCGCGGCGGCGCCGCGTCGGCATCCTCGGCCACACGAGCCGGCCCGGGGTGCGGCAGGCGGCGGCTCGGCTGGCGACCGCGATCGGCCGGGGTGGTTCCACGGTCCGGATCGCCGAGGACCTGGCCCGCGAGATGGGACGCGACGGGCATCGGCTCGCGGCGATCGCGAAGTGGTGCGACGTGCTCATCACGCTCGGCGGCGACGGCACCACGCTGCGCGGCGCGCGCGCGCTCGCGGGGCGGCGCGGGGTGCTCCTGCCCATCAACCTCGGCGGGCTCGGCTTCCTGACCGTGGCCGAGGAGCGGGACGCGGGCCCGGCCCTGAGCGCGGCGCTCGCCGGCCGATGGCCGGTGGTGCGGAGACGGCTCGTCGGCGCGGTCGTCCGCCGCCAGGGTCGCGTGCTCCACCGCGGGCGCGCCATGAATGACGCCGTGGTCAAGACCGCGGGCGGGTTCGCCGCGCTCCATGTGCGCATGGCGGCGCTCGGCCACGATCTGGGGCACCTGGTCGCCGACGGCATCGTGTGCGCGAGCGCCTCGGGCTCGACCGCCTATTCGCTCTCGGCCGGTGGGCCGGTGCTGGCGCCCGATGTCGAGGCGTTCGTCGTGACCCCGGCCTGTGCGCACACCCTCGGCAGCCGGCCGCTCGTCCTCTCCCCGGAAGGCCTGGTGACACTGCGCGTCCTCGGTTCGTCGGACCACGCGATGCTGCTCCTCGATGGCCAGGAGAGCCTGGACCTGGCACCCGGCGACGAGGTGGACATGGGCCTCACGCGCGCCTACGTGCGCTTCTATCAGAACCCGGAACAGTCCTTCGGCCGCTCGCTGCAGGCCAAGCTCGGCTGGCAGGGGAGCGAGCGGAGGAGCTTCTAGATGCTCGATCGGCTCACCGTCCGCGACCTCGCGGTCATCGAGCGCGCCGAGTTCACGCTCGGCGCCGGACTCAACGCCGTCACCGGGGAAACCGGGGCCGGCAAGTCGCTCATCGTCCAGGCGGTGAGCCTGCTGGTCGGCGGAAAGGGCGATGCCGACATCGTGCGCGAGGGCGCCCCGGCGGCCGTGGTCGAGGGCGAGTTCCACCTCGCGGGCGAACCGGCGCGGCGGGTGGCGGAGTTGCTGCGCGAATGGGACTTCGAGTTCGACGGCGAGACGCTGATCGTCCGCCGCGAGGTCTCGAGCGCCGGCCGCAGCCGCGCGGCCGTCAACCAGTCCCCGGTCACGCTCGCCGCGCTCAAACGTCTCGGGGAGACGCTGGTGGATCTGCACGGCCAGCACGAGCACCAGAGCCTGCTCCGCCCCGAGGCCGGGCTCCTGACCCTCGACCGGCTGGCGGGGCTCGAACCCGAACGCGCCGGCTACTGGGTATCGCTCGCCGCCTGGCGCGAAGCGGGCGCCGACCTCGAGCGTCTCGAGGCCTCCCTCGCCACCTTCAGCGAGCGCAGCGACTACCTGCGCCACGCGGCGCGCGAACTGGACGACGCGAAGCTGGTCGCGGGGGAGGAGGACGATCTCGAGCGCGACTCCGCGCGACTGTCCCACGCGGACCGGCTGCGAGAGCTGGCAGGCGAAGCGCTCGAGCGGCTGTCCGAAGGCGCCGCCCCCGCGGGTGACGCGCTGGCGGGCGCCGAGCACGCGTTGGAGCAGGCGGCGAGCCTCGATCCCGGACTCGTCGAGCTGCTGCCGGTGCTGCGCGACGCCCGGATCGCGGCCGCCGAGACCGCGCGCACCCTGGCCGCCTACGCCGACGGACTCGAGGCCGACCCGGCGGCGCTGGAGTCCATCGAGGCCCGGCGCGACCTGATCGCCCGGCTCACGCGCAAGTACCGCCGCGACGTCCCGGCGCTGATCGAGTGGCGCGGCCAGGTGGAGCAGGAGCTGGCCGTGGGAGACGACGCCACCGGCGCGCTCGACCGGGCGCGCGAGCGGGTCGCCACCGCGTTGAAGACACTCACCGCCGCCGGCCGCTCGCTCTCGCGGAAACGCGTGGCGGCGGGCGCCGAGTGGGGCCCGCGCATCAGCCGCGAACTCAAGCCGCTCGGCCTGCCCCAGGCGCGCATCGAGTTCGCGATCGACACGGCACCGGAAGTTTCCGACCGGCCGGCGGCGCACGGCATGGACGAGGTTGCGCTGCGCTTCACCGCGAACCCGGGGGAATCCCCGCGCCCGCTGCAACGCATCGCCTCGGGCGGCGAGCTCTCACGCGTCATGTTGGCCCTGAAGAGCGTGCTGCAAGAGCAAGACCGCGTTGACCTTCTGCTTTTCGATGAAGTAGATTCCGGCATCGGTGGCGCAGTCGCCCAGGCCGTCGGCGAGCGTCTCCGGCGGATCTCCCGCCATCGCCAGGTCATCTGTGTCACCCACCTGCCCATGATCGCCGCCCTCGCCGCACATCACCTGCGCGTGACCAAGCACGTCGCCCCCGGCCGTCCCGTCGCCCGCACCGTCGCCATTGTGGCACCGGTGGACGGCGAGGCCCGGGTCGCCGAGCTGGCCCGCATGCTCGCGGGCGAGCGCATCACCGACACCACCCGGCGGCAGGCGCGCGAGCTCCTGGGCGAGACTCCGGCCCGCACCGGCCCACGATGATCGTCCCGACCCTCGAGGAGTTCCGCTCGCTCGCCAAGAGCGGCAAACTGGTCCCGATCTACCGCGAGGTGTTCGCGGACCTGGACACCCCGGTCTCGGCGTTCCGCAAGATCGACGAGGGTCCGTACTCGTTCCTGCTCGAAAGCGTCGAGGGCGGGGAGACGTGGGGGCGGTACTCGCTGCTCGGCAGCCGGCCCTCGCTGGTGTTCATCGCCCGCGGCAACCGCTGCGAGATCCACCAGGGCGGGATGGTCATTCCGTGCACCCGGCACCCGATCGAGGAGCTCGACGACCTGCTGCGCCGCCACCAGGCGGTGGCGCTCCCGGGGCTGCCGCGCTTCTGCGGTGGCGCCGTCGGCTACTTCGGATACGACGCCGTGCGCTGGTTCGAGAAGCTGCCCGAGCGGGCGAAGGACGACCAGCAGCTGCCGGACGCCGTCTTCCTGTTCGGCGACGTCGTGAGCGTGTTCGACAATTTGAGCCACACGCTCAAAGTCGTGACCCACGCCGCCGGCGGCAGCGACCCGGACGCGGCCTACGCGGCGGCGGTGAAGCGGCTCGCGGCCGAGGTTGCTCGCTTGAGCCGGGCGCTGCCGTGGGAGGAGCCGGTGGCGGGCGCAGCGCCCGCACCGCCCACCTCGACCGCCACGCGCGAGAGCTACTGCCGGGCGGTGGAGGAGGCCAAGGAGTTCATCCGCGCCGGCGACATCTTCCAGGTCGTCCTGAGCCACCGCATGAGCAGCCCGGTGACGCGCCCGGCCTTCGAGGCCTACCGGGCGCTCCGGGTGACCAATCCCTCCCCGTACATGTATTTTCTCAGGCTCGGTGACGTCTCGCTGGTGGGCTCCTCGCCCGAGGTGCTGGTGCGTCGCACCGACGGCGCGGTCGAGGTGCGGCCGATCGCCGGCACCCGCCCGCGCGGGCGGAACGCCGCCGAGGACCTCTCGCTCGAAGAGGAGTTGCGGGCGAGCGAGAAGGAGCGGGCCGAGCACGTTATGCTGGTAGACCTGGGGCGGAACGATGTCGGCCGCGTCGCCGAGTACGGCACGGTGGAGCTGAGCGAGTACATGAGCGTCGAGCGTTATTCGCAGGTCATGCACCTGGTCTCGAACGTGCGCGGACGCGCGCGGCCAGGACTGTTGCCGCTCGACATCGTGAGCGCCTGCTTTCCCGCCGGCACGGTCTCCGGGGCGCCCAAGGTGCGGGCGATGGAGATCATCGACGCGCTCGAGCCGGTTCGCCGCGGCGTCTACGCCGGCGCGGTCGGCCACTTCGACTACCACGGCAATCTCGACCTGTGCATCGCCATCCGCACGCTGGTCTACGCCAAAGGGCACGCCCACTGGGGCGCGGGGGCCGGGATCGTCGCCGACTCCGAGCCCGAGAGCGAGTGGGAGGAGACCCTCAGCAAGGGACGCGCGCTGTGGCTGGCGGTGCAACGCGCCGAGCAGGGGCATCCATGATCGGGGTCATCGACAACTACGATTCGTTCACCTACAACCTGGTCCAGTATCTGGGCACGCTCGGGGCCTCGATCGAGGTCTACCGGAACGATGCCATCACGGTCGAGGCGCTGGCCGCGCGCCCGCTCGATGGCCTGGTCATCTCGCCGGGCCCCGGCGAACCGCGCGACGCCGGCATCTCCGAGGCCGCGATAGGCGCGCTGGCGGGGCGCGTCCCGATCCTTGGCGTGTGCCTCGGGCACCAGGGACTGGCGGAGGTGTATGGTGGGCGGGTGGTACGCGCCGGGCGGCTGATGCACGGGAAGACGAGCCCCATCCTGCACAAGGGTCGCGGGGTGTTCGCCGGGCTCGACAATCCGTTCGAGGCGACGCGCTATCACTCCCTGATCGTCGAGCGGGAGACCTTGCCGGCGGCGCTGGAGCTGATGGCGTGGACGCCGGAGGGCGAGATCATGGGGATCAAGCACGTGGACCACGAGACCTGGGGGGTCCAGTTCCACCCCGAATCGGTCCTCACGCGTCCCGGGCTCAAGCTGATCGAGAACTTCCTCGTGCTCTGTCGCCAGCAGACGGCGGCGCGGCGATGAGCGCCGGTACGACCGGGACGGCCTCCCAGCGGAAGGAGCGATCGGCGGTGATCCAGTCGGCGATCGCCCGGGCGGTGCAGCGGGAGGATCTCTCGCAGGAGCTGGCCCGCGCGAGCATGGAGCAGATCCTCGCGGGCGAAGCGAGCCCCGCCCAGATCGCCGGGCTGGCGGTGGCGCTCCGGATGAAGGGCGAGACACCCGACGAGATCGCCGGCATGGCGGAAGCGATGCGCGGCCGCGTGCCGCCGATCCGCACGCGCCGCAGCCCCCTGCTCGACACCTGCGGCACCGGCGGCGACAACGCCGGCACGTTCAACATCTCGACCACGGTCGCGATCGTGACCGCCGCGTGCGGCGTGGCGGTGGCCAAGCACGGCAATCGAGCGGTCTCGAGCCGGACCGGCAGCGCCGATGTGCTCGAGTCGCTCGGGGTGCGCATTGACCTGACGCCCGAGAACGCCGCGCGCTCGCTCGACAGGCTCGGCATCACTTTCATGTTCGCCCCCAACTACCACACGGCGCTTCGTCACGCCTCTGGCCCTCGGCGCGAGATCGGCGTGCGCACCGTGTTCAACGTGCTCGGGCCCCTCACCAATCCGGCGGGCGCCGGGCGACAGTTGTTGGGCGTATTCTCGGACGCTCTGGTGCTGCCGGTCGCGCAGGTGCTCCAGCGGCTGGGCAGCGAACGCGCCTGGGTCGTGCACGGGCGCGACGGCATGGACGAGCTCACGGTGTTCGCCCCGAGTCACGTGGCGGAGCTGGCGAACGGGACGCTGCGCGAGTTCGACGTGGACCCGGCGGAGCTGGGCCTGGGTCACAAGGAACGCGACGGCGTCGCGGGCGGGGACGCCCCCGCCAACGCGACCCGCGTGCGTGAGGTCCTGGACGGTGCGAAGGGCGCGGCCCGCGACATCGTGGTGCTGAACTCCGGCGCCGCCCTGGTGGTCGCCGGGGCCAGTCCCGATCTACGCGCCGGGATCGCCACCGCCGCGGCCGCGATCGACAACGGCGCCGCGCGGTCCAAGCTCGCCGAGCTGCAGGCGTTCCGAGGGTGATCCGCGAGCCGGCAAGGGGAGGCGCCTGAGATGTTCTGTCCCCGGTGTGGCAGGGAGGCGCTGTCCGGAGCGGCGTTCTGCGTCCAGTGCGGGACCGCCATGGACGCGCCCGTGACGGACGCCGCGGGCATGGAGCCGCGGCCGATATCCGCCGAGGCGGCGCCCGCGGTCGGGGCTCCCGCGTCGGCCGGGACTCCTGCTCCCGCGGCGGTCCGGTACGGCGGGTTCTGGCGCCGGTTCGGAGCGTTCTGGATCGACGGGATCCTGATGTGGATCGCGGGCGCGCTGATCAAGGTCTCGATGGGGTTGGAGCTGTTCGAAGGCGAGTTCGCCGACCCCCGGAGCCTGCTCGCGAGCTTCATCAGCCTGGGGATGGGCTGGCTCTATTGCGCGCTCCTCGAGAGCAGTTCGCGACAGGCTACGCTGGGCCAGATGGTGGTCGGGGTCCAGGTGACCGATCTCGGGCTTCGCCGCATCTCGTTCGCGCGCGCCACCGGCCGCCATTTCGCCCAGCTCGTTTCGGCCGTGCTCCTGCTCATGGGCTACGTCATGATCGCCTTCACCGAGAAGAAGCAGGGCCTGCACGACATGCTGTCCGGTTGCCTGGTCATCCGCGCCGCGGATTGACCAAGGCGGCGCCAGGCGTCACGTGCGGGACGGGAGCGGGCAAGGAGCTCTCATGAGCGGGACGATCGACTTCCTGAGCCGCATCGCCGACGACCGCCACCGGCGCGTCGAGGAGTTGCGCGCGCGCACTCCGGCGCACGTGCTTCGGCAGCGGCTAGGGACCACGCGGCCCCTGGGCCGGCTCGAGCGCGCCCTGCGTCGGGGCGCCGCACCGGCCGGACAGCCGTCGCCGCCGCTCAAGCTCCTGTGCGAGTTCAAGCGCGCCTCGCCCTCCAAGGGCGTGCTCAACGCCACCGCCGATCCCGTGTCCTTCGCCCGACTCTACGAGGCGGGTGGCGCCTCGGCGATCTCGCTGGTCACCGAACCCGACCACTTCGGCGGCGACCTCGCCTGGGTCGCGGACGTGCGCGCGGCTGTGAAGCTGCCGCTCCTGCTCAAGGACTTCGTGATCGACTCCTACCAGATCCTCGACGCTGCCGTGCGCGGCGCCGATGGCGTGCTGCTCCTCGCCGCGCTCCTCTCCGAGGTCCGCCTCCAGCGGCTCATCTCCGAGGCGCGCCTGCTGGGGCTGGACGCGCTGGTCGAAGTGCACAGCGAGGACGAGCTGCGCGGCGCGGTGATGGCGGGGGCCACGCTGGTCGGGATCAACAACCGCGATCTGCGCAGCTTCGCGGTCGACCTCGAGACCTCGATGCGACTGATCCCGCGCGTGCCGCCGATGGTGACCGCGGTGGCGGAGAGCGGGCTCTCGACGCCCGCCGATCTCGCGCGCCTGCGTGGTATCCGCTGCGACGCCGTGCTCATGGGCGAGGCGTTCATGACCAGCGCCGATCCGGCGGCCACCCTCGCGACGCTGGCCGCCGCGGCGAGGGGATAGGCTCGGGCCATGGAACCGTGCTCGGGCCGAACGCTGATCAAGGTGTGCGGCATCACCCGGCTCGAGGACGCGCGCGTCGCGCTCGAGGCGGGCGCGAGATGGCTCGGGTTCGTGATGTGGGAGGGGAGCCCGCGGAAGGTGGCGGCCGAGGCGGCGGCCGAGATCATCGCCGCCCTCCCGGGAGTGACCACGGTCCTGGTCATGGTCGCTCCGCGCCCCGAGGAAGCCCTGGCGACGGCGCGGCGGATCGGCGCCCGCCGGCTCCAGCTCCATCGCGTCGATCCCACCACGTGGCCCGCGGAGTTCCCCCTCCCGGTCACCTTCGCCGTACAGGTCGCAGAGGACGGGCGGATCACGAGCGGACTCCCGCCGCTTGATGAATTGCTGCTGCTCGACACGGCAGACGACGTCCGCCCCGGGGGGACCGGCAGGACCTTTCCGTGGGAAGGCGCGGCCACCCTCGCGGCGAAGCGGCCGGTCATGCTGGCCGGTGGACTCGGCCCCGACAATGTCGCGGAGGCGCTCAGACGGGTGCGACCCTACGGTGTGGACGCCGCGTCGCGCCTGGAATTCGCGCCCGGGATCAAGGACCACGACCTCGTTCGTCGTTTCGTGAGCGCCGTGCGTGCGCACGATGAACAGGTGCTGGGCAGGCGATGACGACCGAATCCGCCCGCCAGGCCGTGGTCGGAGGGAGCGTCCCTGACGCCACCGGGCACTTCGGCCCCTACGGCGGCCGCTTCGTCCCCGAGACCCTCATCCACGCCCTCGACGAGCTGGAGTCCGCGTACGCGCGGGCGCGCGGGGACCGGGCGTTCGTGGACGAGCTGGCGGCGCTGCTGCATGATTTCGCCGGGCGGCCCACCCCGCTCATCGAGGCCGCGCGCTTTTCGGCCGCCGCCGGGTGCCGCGTGTTCCTCAAGCGCGAGGACCTGCTCCACACCGGCGCCCACAAGATCAACAACACGATCGGGCAGTGCCTGCTCGCGAGGCGGATGGGCAAGGGCCGCGTCATCGCCGAGACCGGCGCCGGCCAGCACGGTGTCGCCACCGCCGCCACCGCCGCGCGGTTCGGGCTGGACTGCACCATCTATATGGGGGCCGAGGACGCTCGCCGCCAGCATTTGAACGTCCAGCGCATGCGTCTCCTTGGCGCCGAGGTGCGCCAGGTGGACGCCGGCAGCCGCACCTTGAAGGACGCCATCAACGAGGCGCTGCGCGACTGGGTGACACGCGTGCGCGACACGCACTACGTCCTGGGCTCGGTGCTCGGGCCGCATCCGTTCCCGACCCTGGTGCGCGACTTCCATCGCGTCATCGGGCTCGAGGCACGCGAGCAGTTCGCGGTGCAGGCCGGCGGGCGACCCGACGTGCTGGTGGCCTGCGTCGGCGGCGGGAGCAACGCGATCGGACTCTTCCACGCGTTCCTGGGCGAGGCCGAGGTGCGGAAGGTGGGCGTCGAGGCGGGCGGAGCGGGGCTCGCGAGCGGCCGGCACGCCGCCCGCATCCCCGAGCACAGCGTCGGCGTGCTGCATGGCACGCGCACGCTCGTGCTTCAGGACGAGCGCGGCATGATCCGCGAGACCCACTCGGTCTCGGCCGGCCTCGACTATCCCGCACTCGGCCCCGAGCACGCCTGGCTCGCCGACTTTGGGCTGGCCGAATACTCGTCCGCGACCGACGATGAGGCGCTCGAAGCGTTCGAGACGCTCTCGAATCTGGAGGGCATCCTGCCGGCGCTGGAGACCGCCCACGCCCTGGCGTGGGTGCTGCGCGAGGGCCGTGCGCTCGGGAGCGCGACGCGCGTGATCGTCAACCTCTCCGGCCGCGGCGACAAGGACGTCGAGGAGGTGCTGCGCGTGCGGGGGAGGGCGTGAGGGTGCGCGGGCGGAGGACGGGGTGGATCACTGATCCGCCCACGGGGCCCGCGCAGCTTGCGCCCCCCGTCGTGGCATTGTATAGTCGTTGTAGATACAGGACTGGAGGCTGAACATGCGAGCGTCGGTCAGAAAGTGGGGGAATAGCCTGGCTCTGCGGATCCCGCATTCGGTCGCTGAGGACTCCCGGATCACGCAGGGCTCCGTCGTCGAGCTCACCGTCGTCAGGGGCCGGCTCGTGGTCTCCCTGCTGACCGGGCCGAGATTCACGTTGAAGGGGCTGCTCGCCCGTGTCACCGAGGCTAATCGGCATCCGGAGACGGACACCGGTTCCGCAACCGGTCGGGAGTCGTGGTGACCCGGTCGCGTTATGTACCAGACCGCGGCGACGCGGTCTGGGTCATGTTGAATCCTCAGGCCGGCCACGAGCAGGCAGGCCGCCGCCCCGCCGTGGTTCTCTCGCCGGCCGCCTACAACAGGAAGGTTGGGCTGGCCCTGATGTGCCCGCTCACGAGTCGGCCCAAGGGTTACCCATTCGAGGTCATCGTGCCGTCCGGGCTGAAGGTCGAGGGCGCGTTCCTCTCGGACCACGTGAAGTGCCTGGACTGGAAGGCGCGTCGAGCTTCCTTTATCTGCCGCCTTCCGGCGCCGCTCGTCGCCGAGGTGCTCGGCAAGCTCAGTACGCTGCTCGCGGCGTAACGGAAGGCCGCGCCCCGCGCGTGACGCCCCCCCGCCCCTGTGCTATAAACGTTGACCGCGTGCGCCCGTAGCTCAATTGGATAGAGCGTTAGCCTCCGGAGCTAAAGGTTACAGGTTCGATTCCTGTCGGGCGCACCAGTCCTCCCCCCGCGCGCCTCGCCGAGTGACCCGCTTACGATGAGCGAACCCGCCGCCCCGCAGTCCACCGATCCCGACCGCTTCCGCCCGCACGCTACGCGCGAGCTGGGCGGGATGTTCGACGACGTCTCGGGACGCTACGACCTCCTCAACCGTGTCATGTCCATGGGCCAGGACCGCGCGTGGCGCGCCGCGATGTGGCGCGGCGTGCCCGAGGAGGCGCGCACCGTCCTCGACCTGTGCACCGGGAGCGGCGTCTCGCTCCCGGGCCTGCGCCGCCCCGGACGGCTGGTGCTGGGCATCGATCTAAGTCTCGGCATGCTCGCGGTCGCGGCCGATCGCCAGAACCCGTTCGGCTGGGCGGCGCGCCTCGTGTGCGCCGACGGCTTCCGGCTCCCGCTCGGCGACGGCGTACTGGATGCCGTCACCGTCGCCTTCGGGATCCGCAATCTTCGCCCCCTCGACGAGGCACTGCTCGAACTGCGGCGCGTCCTGCACTCCGGCGGCACGCTCGTGATCCTCGAAGCGGCGGCCCCGGCCCCGGGACCCTTCGCGCCGTTCCACCGGTTCTATCTCCGTCACCTGGTCCCGCTCGCCGGCCGCCTCTCGCCCGATCCTTCGGCCTACCGCTACCTGAGCCGCTCGGTGTTCGAGTTCGGAGCCGGCCCGGAGTTCGAAACCGCCCTCGCCGGGGCGGGATTCAGGGTCATCCGGCGACAGCGTTTCATGGCGGGAGCGACCCGCCTCTGGGTGGTCGAGCCTATCGGGGCAACCGACCAGAAATCCCCTGCTCCGGGCGGAAACCGAGTGCAGATTGCCCGACGCGGGGTCGCGGATGGGGTGAAGGTTCCCAGCCTCGCCGATCCGGGGGAGGCGGAGTGGCGGCTCTGGACCGGCGTTCAGGTCGCCCTCGCCGCCGCCCTCACCGCCGCCTTCGTGTACGCCCTCTCGGTCCTCATCAACTCCAGCGCCGACTTGCCTTTGGCGGGATGGCACCGACCCCTCGCCTGGGTCCTCGTGGTCGGGGGCGTGGTCGTTTTCGGTATCCGGACGGTCATGCTCATGCTCCGGATCCTCGGTCCAAGGCTCCGCCCGTAACCTTCCGGGACGGCATGGCATAGGCATTGCCTTCTCATCTTGAGCGGATCAGTCCGACCTAAGGCCAGGATGCCTGCCCATGCTCGCCAGAGAGAAGATCCTCGAGTCGCTGTTGGAACTCTCAGGCCGTTCGGCGACGCGCTCGCGCCCCGAGCTGCTCGGAACCGTCCTGCGCTCGGCGATCGCCCTCACCGAGAGCGAGGGCAGCATGGCGGTGATCTCGCCCGGACGCAGCCCCGAGCGCTTCACGCTCCGGCCTGGCCTGAGCGAGCCCGAGATGGCGACCATTCCCCGCGTCAACGGCGACGGCGCCCGCCCGATCCCGCTCCACGGCAAGCCGGTCCTGGTCGCCGATGTCGGTGCCGCAGGCCGCGTGGGAGCGGAGGATCGCTGTCCAGGGGTCGAGGCGGGTCCGGCGGTCTACGTGCCGCTCCGGCTTCGCGACCAGATGCCGGGCTACCTCGCCGTCTTCCGGCGCCGGGGTGCTGCGCCCTACGGCGCGGAGGACATCCGGCTCCTCACGTTGCTCGCCGCGTGGACCGCGATGGCGCTCGAGAACCTTCGTCTGGCGCTGAACGTCGAGAAGCTCGCGGTCACCGACGACCTGACCCAGGTCTACAACTACCGTTTTCTCAAGAGCGCGCTGCGGCGCGAGATCAAGCGCGCGGGGCGTTACCATCAGGATCTCTCGCTGCTCATGATCGACGTGGACAACCTCAAGTCGTACAACGACCGCCACGGCCACCTGCGCGGGAGCTTCCTGCTGCGCGAGATGGCGGGGTTGTTCTCCGCCCACGTGCGCTCGTGGGACCTGGTCGCGAAGTACGGTGGTGACGAGTTCACGGTGATCCTCCCGCAGACCGAGATCACCGGCGCGCACACGGTCGCCGAGCGTCTCCGGACCGCAGTCGAGGAACACACGTTCCCGCTCGCGACCAAGAGCCAGATCACCGTGAGCATCGGCCTCGCGGCCTTCCCGGCCGACGGGCAGACGACCAGCGCCCTGATCGAGACCGCGGACCGCGCGCTCTACATCGCCAAGCAGCGCGGGCGCAACCAGACGGCATACGCGGAGCGGGAAGCAGCGGCATAGGCGCCGTCGTTGACCGTCCGTGGAAGGCGCTGCTAGACTGCCCGGCCCCGGACGCTTAAGGACGCGTCCGGGTTCTTCTTTGGAGCGCGGAGGAGACGACGTGACGGAGAAAGTCGGCATCGCGGTGGTCGGCACGGGGGATTGGGGGGCCAATCTGGTCCGCAATTTCGCCGCATTGCCCGGGGCGAAGCTGGTCGCGCTGTGCGACACCGACGCCGGCCGGCTGGCCCGGACCGCCGCCCAGTATCCCGAAGCGCGCACGATGACGCGGGTCGAGGAGGTCGCGGCGGCCCCGGATGTGCGCGGCGTCGTGGTCTCGGCGTCTGCCGTCCAGCACCATCCGATCGCCCGCATCCTGCTCGAGGCCGGCAAGGACGTCTACGTCGAAAAGCCGCTCGCGCTCCAGGTGGATCACGCCGAGGAACTGGTCCGGCTCGCGCGCGAGGGCGACCGCATCCTCATGGTCGGCCATCTGCTGCTCCATCACCCCGGCGTGCGCTATTTGAAAGAGATGGTCCGCAACGGCGAGCTCGGCGAGGTGTTCTACGTCTATTCCCAGCGCGTCAACCTGGGCAAGGTGCGCCGGGACGAGAACGCCCTCTGGAGCTTCGCGCCGCACGACCTGTCCGTCATCCTCCACCTGCTCGAGGCGGAACCGATCGACGTCGCGGCCCGCGGCTCGGCGTTCCTCCAGGGCACGGTCGAGGACGTCGTGTTCATCCACCTGCGCTTCCCGGGCGGCCGCATGGCTCACGTCCACGTCTCGTGGCTCGACCCGCACAAGCTGCGCAAGATCACCGTGGTCGGCAGCCGCAAGATGGTCGTGTTCGACGATATGGAAGCCAGCGAGAAGATCCGGGTCTACGACAAGGGCATCGACAAGGCCCCCGGGCAGGTCGTCTCCTACGGCGATGCGCTCTCGGTGCGCAGCGGCGACATCCTGATCCCGAAGATCTCGCTGCAGGAGCCGCTTCGGATCGAGTGCCAGCACTTCGTGGACTGCGTGCGCGAGCACCGCGCCCCGCTCACCGACGGGGCCGACGGGCTGCGCGTCGTGCGGGTCCTGGCCGCCGCCCAGCAGTCGCTGTCGGCCGGCGGGGCCCCGGTGGCCCTGGCGCCGCAGCCGGCGGGGGTGGCATGAGCCTGTTCGTCCATCCGACCGCGGTCCTCGGCACGGGCACCACGCTGGGCGAGGGCTGCACGATCGGCGCACACGCGACCACCGGCAAGGATTGCCGCATCGGGCACCACGTCGTCATCCACGCCGACACCCGGCTCGGGGACGACGTCCGGGTGGACGACCACGCCACCCTCGGCAAGCTGCCGATGAAGGCGGCCAACTCGGCCACCACGAAGGACCAGGAGCTGCCGCCGCTCGCCGTGGGTGACCATTGCATCGTCGGCACCGGCGTCGTGCTCTACCGGGGTGCGGCGATCGACGCCCGCGTGCTGATGGCCGACCTGTGCACCGTGCGGGAGAACGTCTCGATCGGCCGGGGCACGATCGTCGGCCGGGGCGTGACGGTCGAGAACTTCTGCACCGTCGGCCGCTACTGCAAGCTCGAGAGCGAGTGCTACCTCACCGCCTACTCGACGCTCGAGGATCGCGTCTTCGTCGCGCCCGGCGTCGTGACCTCGAACGACAACTTCGTCGGACGGACGGCCGAGCGCTTCAAGCACTTCAAGGGTGTCACCGTGCGCAAGGGCGGCCGCATCGGGGCCGGCTCGGTCATCCTGCCGGGGATCGAGATCGGCGAGGACGGGCTGGTCGCCGCGGGCTCGGTGGTCACGCGCGACGTGCCCGCCCGCACGATCGTGGTCGGCTCGCCCGCCAAGCCCTGGCGGCCGGTGCCGGTGGAGCAGTTGCTCGAGAACCAGGGGTGGACCGATGTCTAGGCCCAGGACGACAGCCGGGAGGACATCATGGGGGCGATGACGGTAAAGACGGCGGTGAGCGTGCCGCTGCTGGACCTCGGTGCACAGTACGCCGGCATCAAGGCAGAGATGGACGCCGCGATCCACCGCGTCCTCGACAGCACGCGATTCATCGGCGGGCCCGAGGTGACCGGTCTCGAAGCCGAG
>JBKJXJ010000130.1:0-12847 GCA_046716125.1 Candidatus Eiseniibacteriota bacterium | reverse complement strand
TGCGACTGTGGTTCTTCGGGGAGCGCCCGCGGGCGCCCTTGGAGCAGGTATGGGCGGGCGGCCGGGCGGGCGGCCACCGCCAGGCGCTCGATCGGGCTCCACTGCTGCCGCGCCATGTAGACGCGCGCCAGCTCGGTGAGCACGATGGGCTGATGGGGCACCTCGGCCAGCAGCCCGAGCAACGCCTCGCGCGCGGCGTCCAGCCGGCCGGACTCGCGCATCGCCTGGGCCTCAAGGAGGCGCTGGGTCTGCGGGCCGTCGAGCGGTTTGACCGGATGTCTCGCGATCGCGCCCGCCCGCGGCGGGCTCGGGTCGAGATCCGGGGCGACGATCGGGCGCGGCGCGCCGGGGCGGACCTCCGGTGAGCGCGACTGGGCCATCGCCGGCGTGCCGAAGGCCATCCCGAGCCCCGACGCCGCGATCACCGCGATCGCCGCGATCGCGGCGATCGCCACCCTCACTTCGGGCTCCCGTTCAGGGAGCGGAGGTAGGCCTCGATGAACGACCGGTACTGGGCGGGATAGCGGTCGGCTTCGGCCTTCAGCAGATCGAGGCGCAGTCGGTCGCTTTCGCGCAGCAGCTCGGGCGGAAGCTCCGACGGCGTGCCGCGCGCCAGCGCCTCGCCGGGCCGCGACTCGCGCTCGGGGTCGAAGTCCCGCCGGTTGAGCGAACGGGTCGCGTCCAGCATGCGCGAGAGGATGCGGGTCTGCTTCTCCTCGAGTGAGGGGTCGCTCGCGCCGTCGCGCAGCATCTCCTCGACCTCCTTCATCTCGCGCTCGGTCTGGTCGAGGCGCCCGAGCAGCTCCTGACGCTCCTCCTCGCCGCGGCGGATCTCGCTCATCTGCTCGCGGATGCGCTGCTGCTCCTGCGAGAGCCGCTCCATCTCGCCACGATCGCCCGCCTGCATCCGCATCTGTTCGCTCAATCGCCGGGACAGGCTCTGGCTCTTGCGGTTGAGATCGCTCTGCTGCTGGCTCAGCTTGTCCATCGATTCGCCGCGCTTCTGCCGGCCCTTGGGCGCCTCTCCGGGCATGCCCTGGCCGGGGTTCTCACACATGGACTGCTCGCTGGCGCGCAGCTCGAGGATGGCCTCGTTGAGGGATACACCGGCCCCGCGGCCGGCTTCCTCGCCGCGATTCCGGTTCCCGGTCGCCAGCTCGCGTCCCGAGGTGGAGAGCTGGGAGACCGCCCGTCCGAGCGCTTCCGAGAGCTTGGGGCTGATGAACGGCGTCTGGCGCGCCAGCGCGAACAGGGAATCCGCCACGCGCGAGGCGCCCTCGGAGAGATCCGTCTGGCGGTCCGCGCGCTCGCGCGCCGGACGACCCGGGTCGAGCGACTGGTCGGACGCCCGCTGCAGCGACAACAGATCCTGCGCCGCGCGCCGGACGGCGGCCAGGTCGAGATCGCTCTGCTGCTGCTGCATCTGGGCGGCCGTCTGGCGCAGGTTCCTGGACGCGCGCTGCAGGCTCTCGCTGGCCTTCTTGCCCGACTGGTTCGCCTGCTTCTTCTGCTGCTCCTGCGCCTGCTTCGCCGCCTCGCGCTGCGAGGGGGCGGCTTCCTTCTCGAGCTCGCGCGACGCCTCCTTCAACGCTTCCTTCCCGGAGGGATCGTCCATCTGCTCGGCGCTCTCCTGGGCGTCCTGGGCGAGCTGTTCGGTCTCCTCGGCCGCCTTCTGCTGATCGGCGGCCAGCTGCTCATCGTTACCGGGCTTCGTCTCCTGCCCCTTGCCCTCCTCCTTGCGGGACGGTTCCTGAGTCTCCATCTGGCGGTTCAGTTCGTCCTGCAACGCCTTCAGCTCGTCGGCGCGCTGGGCCAGCGACTGCAGCTTCTCCTCCTCGCGCAGCTTCTTGATCAGCTCGATCGTGCGCTCGAGGTTGGCGAGCATCTTCTGGTTCTCCTCGCGCCACTCGGGCAGCTCGGTCTCGAGCGCCTTGCGGTCCATCTTCTCCATCGCCTCCTGCATCCGCTTGAGCGCCTCGCGGAACTCCTTCGACTGCACCTCCCGGACGATGGCGTTGAGCTCCTCCATCTTTCGCGTGAGCTGTTCGTCGAGCGCCCGCCGCTCGGCGGATTCGTCCAGGCTCTCGCGCAGCTGCTTCGCCGCGTCGTCGATCCGCTGTCCCAGCTCCTGCTGGCGCTCGAGGGCGCTCTTCATCTCCTCGCTGCGCTCGAAGGACTGGGTCGAGGGCTGCGCTGTGCGCGGGGTCTGGCGCGCGAGCTTCTCGAGCGACTTCTGCAGCTCGCGGGCCTTCTCGGCCACCTTCTCGAACGTGCTCTGCGCATCGGCCTGCTTCTCGTCCATCCGCTCGTAGAGCTCGGCGAGCGACGGGAATCGCAGCCGGAACGTGGGGCTGACGGCGCGCCCCGGGCCCGACACGGTGTTGTCGTCGAGCAGCTCGAACCGGAACGAGGCGATCTCGCCCGGCAGCAGGGCGAGCGCCGAGGCGTCCCAGCGCGAGGCGACCCGGGCCTCGCGCGGCCGCGCGTTGAAGCGGGCGAGCGGCAGGTCGGTCCACGAGGCATCCGCGTCCTTCCGGTACTGGAGCTTGAGCTGGGTCAGGCCCAGATCGTCCTGGGCGAACACCTCGAGCGGGATCTGCTGGCCCGCCGGCAGGTCCACGTCGCCGCCCGGGAGCCGAACGGCAAGCAGCGGTGGCGCGTCCGCCAGCGGCGTCACGCGATAGCGGAAGCGTCCCTCGCCGCGGGCGGCGACGGCGTGGAGCGCGTACTCGCCGTCGCGGTCGACCGGGATCTCGCCCTGCCAGCGGCGAGGGGTCACCGCACGCCAGCGCGCGACGCGCCCGTCGGGGAGCGCCGCCTCGAGCGCCGTGAGGTCACGGTCGAAGGTGACCATCAGCCGGGCGCGCGAGCCGCGCAGCGCGGTCAGGTCGCCGCGGGTGGCGCTACCGCGCTGGACCGGCAGCCGGGAATAGGCGGGCGCCTGGTACTCGACATCGAAGCTGACCGGTGTGGGCTCGCCGGCGAGCGCGATCCGGTAGCGCGGGCTGGTCACCGATGCCACCCGCACGCGGTAGTCCTGATCGCGCGTGAGCTGGGTCAGGTCGAACCGCCACACGCGCTCACCGCCCTCGGCCTGGCCCTCGGCCGTGGCGGCGACGGTCGTCTCGCCGTCGCGCAGGAGTCCTGGCGCCCGGTTCGTGCCCCATACGCGAGCGCGCACGGCGAGTGCGGCGCCCGGCGTGAGCTTGACCGACCCGGGCTCCACGACCAGCCGCACCGGGGGTGCGGCGGCCTCGGGGTTCCAGAGCGTGACCCACGAGCGCCGGCTGTTCTCGGGCGACCATGCCGCCAGCGCCACCGTGATCCCGAGCGCGGCGGCGATCACGAGCAGCGATCGCTTCGCGGCGATGCGCGGGGTGAGGCGCGCGATCGGGGTGCCGGCCAGGCGTCGCGCGGTCTCGTCGGTCAGCGCGCGTGCCAGCGCCGGGGACGCGCCGGGTTGCGGGACGGCCTCGAGGTCGAGCGCGTTACGCAGCCACGAGCGGAGACCCGGGAAGTGACCCTCGACCCCTTCGAGCCAAGTGTCGAAGCCGGGCGCCTCGCGCCGGAAGGCGAACACGGCCGCGGCGAGCGCGAGCAGGGCGCCGCCGCCGGCGAGGACCAGACGCGCCCAGGCGGCCGTGGGACCGAACGCGATCGCGACGCCGAGCGCCAGCGCCAGCACCAGCGTGGCGATGATCGCGGCGGCGCCGCGCAGGGCGTGACGAAGGATCAGCGCGCCGCGCACGGCACGGTGGTGCCGGACGAGGAGGCTTCGCAACGGAGTCTCGGGCACGCGATCGTTCATGGTGGATCTGCTGCGGCCCGGGGCGGTGCTCAGTGTGTGAGGGCGTAGTGCACGATGTTGAGCGCCATGCGCAGCGCCGCTTCACGTTTCTCCGGGGGATCGTGGTGGACCTCTTCGTCCTCCAGTCCGTCCCCAAGGTCGGTGTCGTGTGAAAAGAATACCGCCAGGCGTCCGTCATAGACAATCCCGAATGCCCGGGGCGGGCCCCCGCTGTGCTCATGGATCTTGGGGAGGCCGCGCGGGAATTCGTAAAGTCCGTGAAAAATCGGATGCGAGAACGGCAACTCGACCAGCTCGGCCTCGGGGAACACCCTCTTCATCTCCCGCCGGAACGACGGCGCGATGCCGAAGTCATCGTCCACCCAGAGGAATCCGCCCGAGGTGAGATACCGCCGCAGGTTGGCGACTTCGGTCGGGGTGAACTTGATGTTCCCGTGGCCGCAGGCGAAGACGAACGGGTACTGGAACAAGGCCGCGGCACCCGGTTCCACGATCGTCTCCTTGTCGCCGCTGACCGGGATGGAGGTGTGCTGGCGCACACCCTTGAGCAGGTTGACGAGGGAGGTCCGGTCCTCGTACCAGTCGCCGCCGCCCCCGTACTTGAGGCGGGCGATGGTGAAGTCCCGAGCGCCGGGGCGAATCTGTTGGGCTTCGCCCGGGAAGGCCGGTGCGAGCGCCAGGGCGCAGACGAAAAGGCTGGGCAGGAGGAGCCGCCGGGGGGAGTTCATCCGAGCTCCGGGGCGCGCCCGGGGGGCGCTCATTCGGGCGGTCGGGGCCGTCCGGGCGTGACCCGCTTCGCTCCCAGAAGGAACGTGCGACGGCGGTCCACCTCGTTGATGCGCTCCGACACCGCGTCCAGGTCGCCGGCGCTCCCGGTGGTCGCGATCATGCGGCCCGCCGCGTCCACGGCGGAGACGCGGAGCAGGACCTCCTGCAGTCCGATGAGCGCGCGGTAGGCCAGCACCCGGCAACCGGGCGGCAGCGGGCTGCCCAGCTTGTAGGAGGTCCGCGGCGCCGGGAAGTACCCGATGAACAGGTCACGCACCTTGCCGGCGGCGATCGGGGAGGGGAGCGCGATCGCGATCGCATCCGCGCCATCGAGGGCGCGAACATCGGCGCGTTTCTGGTAGATGTGCACCCAGTAGCCCGCCGCCCCGGGGATGGTCTCCCACGTCATGTCGAGCAGCGAATCGGGGGGCGCGGGGCCGGGGCCCGGCAGCCCGGTCGGCGAGGTGTAGAGCAGGGGCGCGATGCCGATCGTGTCCGGAACCAGACCGAGATTGGTGAGCGGGTAGCCGGAGCCGGTCACGCCCGAGATCACGGCCCGGCCCACGTAGCCCTTGAGCGGGATGGCGGCCGGAGCCTGGTCGGAGAATCGGAACAGCTGCGCGGGAGGCAGCACCACCACGCCGGCCGCGCCGCCGAAGTAGCTGCGCTCGCTCCAGCGCTTCGACACCGGGAGCATGAAGTCCGAGAACGACCGGTAGCCGCCTCCGTCCTCCAGGCGGAACATCTGGTAGCCGCTCGCCTGGGTGTAGTCCACGACCAGGCCATGCATCACGCCGGGCCCGGATCGGTACACCGTGAATGTGCGGTACGGGATGCGCGTGGTGTCGGACGAGGTGTCCTGGACCGCCAGCGCGACGTCAGGCCAGACCACGAGATCCGACGGTGTGCGCTCGAGGGTGTCGCGACGGCCTTCCGGGTAGGCGGAAAGCTGCGAGCCCACCGGACCCACCGGCAGCTTCTTCCCGCAACCGATCCCGCCGAAGCCGCCGAACGCCATGATCAGCACGGCGGCCAGTGGCGGCAGGGAACGCATGAGACCTTTCATGGGATGGCTCTCCAACCCGTGCGGCGTGACAGCCGTTCCGACGCTCACTCGGCCTGGATCCCCTTGCGACGGTCGATGGCGATCCAGATGTCGAGCGCGAGCGCGCTGGCCAGGAAGATCGACGAATAGGTGCCGAGCAGCATCCCGAGGGTGATCGCGAGCGAGAAGTCGCGCAGCACGTCGCCGCCCCAGAACAGCAGGGCGAGCGCGGTGAGCAGGACCGTGATGTTGGTGATCACGGTACGCGAGAGGGTCTCGTTGACGGCGATGTCCATCACCCGTGTGTGCGTCTCCTTGCGCAGCGCCTTGCCCCGTTCCCGGATGCGGTCGAACACGACGATCTTGTCGTTGATCGAGAACCCGGCGATGGTGAGCAGCGCGGCGACGACCGTGAGGGAGATCTCGCGGTTCGCGAAACACAACACGCCCAGCGTGACGAAGACGTCGTGGAACAGCGCGACGACCGCGCCCAGGGCGAATTTGAACTCATACCGGAACCCCACGTAAAGCAAAATCGCGCCGAGGCTGGTGAGGACCGCCCACACCGCCTTCTGGCGCAGCTCCCCGCCCACCTTGGGCCCGACCAGCTCGTTGCGCCGCAGCTCGACGGTCTCCCCCGGGAAACGGGCCTGGATCGCGGCCTGGACCCCGGCGAGGGGGTCGGCGCCGGTGCTGGTCTTCATCCGGATCATGAACTCGTTCCGGTGCTCGCCGGTCAGCTGCTGGAGTTCCACGCCGGGGAACCCGCCCGCTTCGAGGGCGGCCCGCACCTGGTCCGCCGGGAGCGGCGTGCCGGTGCGGATCTGGAGAAGCCGGCCGCCGGTGAAGTCGACGCTGTACTTCGGGCCCCCGTTGACGACCAGCCACCCGACCGTCGCCAGGATGAGTGCGCCCGAGATGAGGTACGCCAGACGGCGGTGCTTCATCATGGCGAAGTTGGTGCCGACCAGCAGTTGCAGCATGAGTGCCTCGCTTATCGGATCAGATGCTGAGCTTCTCGAGCTTGCCGCGACTCAGCATGGAGTCGAAGACCATCCGGGTGAAGAGGACCGCCGTGAACACGTTGGCGACCAGGCCGATGATCATGGTCACGGCGAAGCCCTTGATCGGGCCTGTGCCGAACTGGAACAGGAACAGACAGCTCAGGATGACGGTCAGGTTCGAGTCGAAGATGGTGCGGAAGGCGCGGTCGTAGCCGACCTCGACCGACTGGCGGACGCTGCGCTGGTTGCGCAGCTCCTCGCGGATCCGCTCGAAGATGAGCACGTTGGCGTCCACCGCCATCCCCACCGACAGCACCAGGCCGGCGATGCCGGGCAGGGTGAGCGTGGCGCCGAATCCCGCCAGCGCGGCGATGACGTAGAGCACGTTGAGCGCCAGCGCGGCGATCGCGATGAGGCCCGAAAGCTGGTAGTAGATGGCCATGAAGACGACCACCAGGACGGTCCCCACCAGCCCCGCCATCAGCCCCTGTCGGATGGAGTCGGAGCCCAGCGACGGGCCGACCGAGCGCTCCTCGATGATCGTGACCGGTGCGGGCAGCGCGCCCGCCCGCAGGACGATCGCCAGGTCCTTGGAGCTCTCGACGTCGAAGCTGCCGGTGATGGAGGCATTCCCGTTGGGGATGCGCTCCCGGATGGTCGGGGCCGAGGACGCTTCACTGTCGAGCACGATCGCCAGGTTCCGGTTGACGTTGTTCCCGGTCACGCGCGCGAAGTCGGCGCGGCCCTTGGGGGTCATCGTCATGCTCACCCCCCAGGCGCCCGGATTCGCCTGGTCGAGGCCGACCTGGGCGGTCGCGGTCGCGATGGATCCCCCGGTCATCTCGGCATCGCGCTTGACCAGGTAGAGCGCGCGTCCCGTGAGACCGCGCGAGCCCTGGTCGGCCGAGCCCCACAGGAGCTGCGAGTCGGGCGGGATGACCGAATCGAGCCCCGCGGTCGCAAGCAGCCCCTTTACGATGGCCATGTCCTCGTCGCGCACGAACGCCGGGTTGTCGATCTCGGTGAAGTGACTGCTCAGCGGCGCCCGACGCATCGCGGTATCGAGTCCGGCGACCGTCGCGCCGCCCCTGACCGCGAGGTACGCGTCGAGCCGGTTCCAGACATTGCGCCCTTCGTCGGCCGTCCGCACCAGCTTGAACTCGAGCAACGCCGTCTTGCCGATCAGGTCCATCGCGCGCTGGCGATCGGTGAGCCCGGGGAGCTGGATCGCGATCCTCTCCTCGCCCTCGCGCTGGACCAGCGGCTCGGCGACACCGAACTCGTCGATGCGGCGCCGCAGCACCTCCATCGCCCGATCCACCGCGTCCTTGGCCTCTTCGGCGTTGAGGCGCGACTTGTCGACCTCGAGCACCAGGTGCATGCCGCCCTGGAGATCCAGGCCGAGATGGATCGCCTGCTTGCGCAGCTTCGCCAGCTCGGTGGCGGGCAGCGCCTGACGCTGCGCGGGCGTGAGGCTGTAGTAGCGGACGGAGGGGTAGAGGTACCAGATGGACAGGGCCGTCGCGAGCAGGACGCCCGCCAACTTCCACTGGTCACCACGCATCGTCGCCCCCTAGACGGTGAACCGCCGGGAATGCGGAGCGGGCGATGCCCGTCCGTCCCGGCGTCAACGGCGCAAAATGAGTGCGGCAGTCTAAGGGGGTGCCCGCCTTAGTGTCAACGAACGAGCCGCGAACCGGTGGCGCCGGGCGCCTGGACCGATCCGCTGCGCCTTAATAAGGAGGCCGGGACTGGGGCCGGTTGGCGGCCGGCCCCGGTGGGTCAGGGTGCTCGTGCTCGGTGGGGTCGGGGTGGGGAGGACTGCGGAGCGTCTTCGGTGGGATCCCGGTCCGGGTGCTGCCCGGCTCCATTACAAGACCCGTTCCAACCCGCCGGATGCCGTCGCGTATGGTGGGGGCGGGGCCTGGAGCGGGGGCGACGACCCGGGAGGTGTCACCATCGTCGTCGGCCCGACAGCATCGTCGACGGCGCCGACGGGCCACGCGCCCGGAAGCGCTTGCGGCAGACCGCACAAGCGGGTGGATTTCTTGACACCCCGAAAACCCGTTCCTATACTGCCGCGCTCATCGCACCGGGCGTTCCCCACTGTCTTCCCACGTGGAAGAGGAGTCTCCTGCGCATGATTCCACGCGTTCGCTCGGCGGGTATCGCGCTGCTCGCGGTGCTCGCGGTCGCTTCACCGTGCCTGGCGGCCGTCGGCATGGCCCCCGGCCGGGGTGCGATCGGGGGCCAGATCGGCGGCTCGCGCTTCTGGGCAGACGCTGACTTCTCGGAAGGCGCCCGGTCCCGTTTCGCCTTCAGCGGCCACTTCCGCTACGTCTTGAACAACCGGTTGCGCTGGCAGATCAGCCCCGGCTTCACCTGGACCGGCTACTCGGGGGACGTCGCCGCCCCGGTCCTGGACGGACGCTTCCCGCAGGACGTCACCAAGCGCACCTTCCTGACCCTGCTGCTGCCGGTGTCGTTCCAGGCGCAATTCCTCGTCCACAGGGGGAACTGGCACTATCATCTCGGGGCGGGCCCGGGCGTGTATCGCGTATCGGTCGAGAACCGGCACAACGTGATCCTCGATCCGGTCACCTTCGTCAAGCACGTCGGGCTCCATCCCGGCGTGACCGGTGAGATCGGCGTCGAGCGGTTCGTCAAATCCATGCCTTCGACCAGCGTCGAGGCGTGCGTCGCGACGCACTGGGTGTTCTCGGAAAACGTCGAGGACTTCCCGAGCGGCTACAACAGCTTCCTGGCGGCGACCGAGATCCGGATCGGCGCCAACTACTACTTCGACATGAGCCGGCTCTCGAAGAAGAAGCCGGATCAGCTCCCGCCGTCGGCGAGGTGAACCGGATCGCCTGGCTCGCCGGACAGCGGCTTCGCGTGAGGTGACCGGACTCCCATGCCGGATCGCGTGATGTGGGCCGAGAAGGTCGAGCCGGCGCCGGGCGCCCCGGCGGCGCGGGTGCCGTGGTCCGAGAAGGTGGGCCGCGAGGCCCTCACTTTTGACGACGTGCTGCTGGTGCCACGGCTCTCCGAGGTGCACCCGCGCGACGTGGATACCCGCACGCGGTTCTCGCGCCACATCACCCTCAACATCCCGATCGTCAGCGCGGCGATGGACACGGTGACCGAGTCCGAGCTGGCGATCGCGCTGGCCCGCGAGGGCGGGATCGGCGTCGTCCACAAGAACCTGTCGATCGCCGATCAGGCCACCCAGGTGGACCGCGTCAAGCGGTCGGAGAGCGGGATGATCGTGGATCCGTTCACGCTGCCCCCGGACGCCTCGCTGCGCCAGGCCCGCGAGCTGATGTCCCGCTACCATATCTCGGGCGTGCCGATCACCCAGGACGGGAAGCTTGTCGGCATCCTCACGAATCGGGATCTGCGCTTCGAGGACGACCTGGACCGCCGCGCGGCCGACGTCATGACGCGCGAAGGGCTGATCACCGCACCGGTCGGCACCACGCTCGTGGAGGCCCGCGCGATCCTCGCCCGGCATCGCATCGAGAAGCTCCCGGTCGTGGACGCCGAGGGGCGGCTCAAGGGCCTCATCACCGTCAAGGACATCGAGAAGCGCATCCGCCATCCGCAGGCGTGCAAGGACTCGCTCGGCCGGCTGCGTGTGGCGGCCGCGGTGGGCGCGGGTGGTGATTGCCACGAGCGCGGCGCCGAGCTGGTGCGCGCCGGGGTGGACGCGCTGGTCGTGGACAGCGCGCACGCCCACTCGCGGGGCGTGCTCGAGACCACCGAGCGCATGCGGGCCGCCTTCCCCGACGTCGACCTGGTCGTCGGCAACGTCGGCACCGCCGAGGGCGCCAAGGCGATCGCCGCCGCCGGCGCCGACGCGGTCAAGGTGGGGATGGGCCCGGGTGCGATCTGCACCACCCGCGTCGTGACCGGGGCCGGGATGGCACAGATCACCGCCGTGCTCGAGGCGGCGCGCGCGCTCGAGGGGACCGACGTCCCGATCGTGGCCGACGGCGGCATCAAGTACACCGGCGACGTCGTCAAGGCGCTCGCCGCCGGCGCCCACTCGGTGATGATCGGAAGCCTCTTCGCCGGCACCGAGGAGAGCCCGGGCCAGGTCGTGCTGCTCGAGGGCCGCTCGTTCAAGGTCTATCGCGGCATGGGCTCGCTCTCGGCGATGGCGGCCGGGCGCGGCAGCCGCGAGCGGTACTTCCAGGAAGGCGCCGATGAGCTCTCGAAGCTGGTGCCCGAGGGGATCGAGGGGCGCGTCCCGTTCAAGGGCCCGCTCTCGACCTCGGTATTCCAGATGGTCGGGGGCCTGCGCGCCGGGATGGGGTATTGCGGCGTGCGCGACATCGAGGAGCTGCGCACCCTCACGCGGTTCGTACGGGTGAGTGTGGCGGGACTGCGCGAGAGCCACCCGCACGACGTGGCGATCACGCACGAAGCCCCCAACTACGAGCGCCCCGGGCGGTAGCGGCGTCATGGGCGCAGCGGGGCCGGCGTCCTGGCCTGACGCAGCGCGGCCCGGCTCATTCGAACCGGGCCGTCGCCTTGGAAGAAGGGGCCGCCGTCTTTGGGCCCCCGTGTTTCGCGGCGAGCTCGGCTCGAGTCTTCCGCGAATGTGCTCCGCGAGCCCGCTCTAAGCGGGGCGCGGTCTGTCAGCTCTTGGGCAGCTCGAACTTGAACGATGGGTTCAGCTGCCGGATCTCGCTCACCACCCGCTCCAGGTGCTCCACGGTCTCCGCCGAGGGCTGCTTCCTCCAGGCGCTGTACAGCTCGAGCAGCTCGTCCTGCTTGACCCGCAGCAGCTCCTGCTGCGAGGCCTCGTTGACCGAGCGCTCCAGGTGATAGACCTCGCCCTGCGACAGCCGCTTGACCAGGTCCAGGTACTCGCCCCTCATGTGCGACAGGATCCGCAGATACTTCTCGAACCCGACCGAGAGCTTCTCCAGCACCTCGGCGACACCCTGGTTCTTGCGATGGACCTGCTGCGCGTAGGAGTAGGCGAAGTGGTAGTAGGTCTTGCCCCGCCCGACGTAGGCCTCCTCGCTCGGGAGCAGCTTGGCGCGGTGCGCCGCCTCGGCCATCGGGTGGTCGAAGATCCCGATCGAAATGAGCAGGAAGTCGGCGTTGGTCTTATAGATCAGGTACTTGAGTCGCGCGTCGCTCGAGTTGGAAAGGCGGCGGAACACGTCGGTGTCGTACTTGGAGAGGAACTTCTTCGACTGCTCGACATACTCGGGGTTGATGAACGAGTGGAGCAGGTGCGCCAGGTAGACGTTGACGTCCTCGTCATAGAAGTCCTGATTCGAGACCAGGCCCGTCTCCATACGGCTGTAGAGGAGACAGTTGATCATGAAGTAGTAGGTCGGCTGGACGGTCCGACTGGACTCCTTCAGATCGATGTAATGGCGCGGGTTCATCAGGTAGCCCTTTCCTGGTGCCCCACCACCACGTGCGGGGGGGCACGACGGCGCTGACTTCTGCCGGACGCTTTTCGCATCGTCCGTGCCACGATGCGTCGCCCGGCGTATCCTCTACGGGAGCAATGGTCGGAGGGGATGAGGAAGGGATCTGGGGTGGTCTGGAACCGCTGCAACGGTGGGCACTTCGCGCTACAACCCTCAAAGTCTGGGTCATCAGACCCGAAACGTGACGGGAACAAGGGGCTGACAAGGACACCGGGCAGTCGCATCATGGGGTCGCAACGATGCATCGGAATACGCAATGAATTTGTCATCGTGGAAAGAGACTTGATACCGGGTACCAGCGGACCATGAAGGGCCGCAGCAGGATGGCCCCGCCGGGAGCCCCCGTGCCGGCGCGCGGGTTCCTGCACGATGCCCCCCGTACCGACCGTTCGGACACCTCCGAAGCCCGCATTTCGAGGAGAGTTCGGGGGACCTGGCCCGCGCGGCATGTGCCTTGCGTTTCGATCGGTCGGGTACACACCGCAGCTTGCCAGCACATCGACCCCGAGAGTTCCGCAACCCGCCATGACCCCGAACATGACGTTGCCGCCACCCCGCCGTGATGAGCAGCGCGTCCCGCCACCCGAGGCGGCCGCCGGACTGAGGCTGAGGATCTGGTTCGGGTGCCTGGGTGGCGCGCTGGTCGCCGCCGCGGGGATGTGGTGGGTCATCGCCGGCAATGCCGATCCGACCGGCGTGGTGGACCTGCCGCTGTTCGTCCTGTGGGTCTCGGCCGTCTCCTCCGCCGGCATCCTGATCGGGATCG
>JBKJXJ010000129.1:0-3467 GCA_046716125.1 Candidatus Eiseniibacteriota bacterium | reverse complement strand
AGAAGTACGCCGCCGGCATCCAGTACTGCTACGAGACCGAGCTCAAGCGCGACGAGAGCCTGCGCGGCAAGCTGGTCGTGGCGATGACCGTGACCGCGGCCGGGAGCGTGCAGGAGGCGTCCGTCGTGCGGAACACGGTCGGCTCCGAGCGGCTCGCGGCCTGCGCGCTGTCTCAGATCCGGAGCTGGCGCTTCCCGCCGATCGATGGCGGATTGACCACGTTCCAGGCCCCGTTCGTGTTCACGCCGCCGAAGTAGGGGTGGCGCGCACATAATGACAGGGCCTTGTATCCGCTCCGGGGCGGGCGCGTAACGCCGGCCGCGAGTTCCAAGCAGTAGCCCCCGCGCCCGCGGTCGGCTGCAGCGGCGGGTTAGCTCGCAGCCCGGAACGCCCTGCTGGCTGCCCGAGGGACTTCAATTGCGACGAACAGTCGTTCCGGGTACAGGTAGCTCTCTCCCGATTCGTCGACGACTCGAACGAAGCCGTGCGCCTCGGCCTTCGAATCTGCCCGCGTCCGATAGACCTTTCGGACGATCAGTGAGGCTCGGAAGCTGCGGTTAGAAACACACAGAACGTATGGGGCCCGATGATTGCGTTGCGTCATGGTCATTCGTCCAGGATGCGCTTGATCTTGAACTCCCTCCGGCCGACGCCGGAAGCCTCGTACCAGTGTACTTCAGCCGTGACGGGCCGCTCGTCTCCCACACGGACCCGGGCGACACCCTTGCGCTTGCGCCATCGGCCCGGTCCATACGCTCGCTCAAGCCGGCCCGGTTCTCGGATTCCGCGTCCGACTGCAATCGTCTTGATCAGTCTAATTCGGCTCAGGATCGCGATCGACACCAACCGCTACCGCGGGGGCGGGTCCAAGACCATCGTCCAAGCGAGCTAACGCCGCATTGAGGCGCGCCTTCGTGCTCGGCCAGGCCGTCACGCCGCCTGGAAGGCGATGCCCTCGAGGTCCGGACCAGCCTCTCCGTGCTCGAGCCGTTCGGCAATCGCACGCAGGGCCAACGCCTTGGCCCGAGCGACCGCCTGGTCTCGAGAGGGGCCATAGGTCATGGCGCCCGCGATCTCAAGCACCTCGGCGATCCAACGTCCATCCTCTTCCTGTTCAACAACGATTCGCAGGGTCATGGTGACTCAAGTATGCCCCCACCGGGGCAGGCAATCCAGCCTTCTGGCGAGCACCCCGCCGATGCCGCCTTGGTGACGATGTTCTTTGCTGACCATGCAGGAAATGACAGAGCCTTGTACCCGCCCCGGCGCGGATGGAAGGCCCCGTCATTATCGTCGACCCCGTCAGAGCCTCTTCTCGACCAGATAGTCGATGTGGTCCGTGCCGGGGTACTCGAGCCCGCTGCGCGCGTAGTGCGCCGCAAGCTGCCCCCGGTGATGGAAGCCGTGCGTGAGCAGGTGCTGGATCACATCCCGGACCCGGGCGTGGTACTCGACCCCGCTCGCGCGCCGGAACGGGATGTCGTCCTCGAGCCGCGTGCGGATGAGCCGTCGATAGACCTCGGCGTTCTCAGCGAAGCCCCGGAGCAGCTCGCTCTCGCCCAGGAGCGGGAACGTGCCGGCGGTGGCATTCGGCTGACCCTCGACACGCTCGAACCACACCCGCTCGGCCAGCATGATGTGGCTCAGGAGCTCGCGAGGACGCGCTTCCGGATCGGGCCGCGAGTGCACGAACTCCATCCATCGCTGGTTGGCCCAGATTGACTGATCGACGAGTCCGAGCAGGGTCTCCGGCATCGGCTGGCTCACGGCTCGTCCCCGCTCGGCCCATAGATCTGCGGCACGGTCGATCCCATGGGCCGCAGGTAGGTCGAGATCTGTGCCCGGTGGTGGACGATGTCGAAGAGGAAGTTCCACGCCATCGGCGACGCCGGCCGCTGGGTGCCGAAGAAGTCGAGCGAGCCGTCCCAACGCTCGGCGGGCAGGGCATTCCAGCGCCCGGGCATCGCCGCGCTCTGCTTCCGGTACGCCTCCAGCACCTCCTTCATCGTCGTCGGCACGGGCGGCGGCGCCCACTCCGCCTTCCCGCTCTCGAGCGCCTCGATGATCATCTTCTCCTCGCATACGATCGCCCACGCGATCTCCTGCGCGGTGCGCGATTTCGGATCGGGGCGATAGTCGGACCCCTCGGGGATCCTCCCCAGCACTTTCAGCGTGGTCTCCGATTCCTTCGTCCAGAACTGCGTGAAGAGCGACTTCTCGTCCATGGTGCCTCCCGACTGTTCTCGATCGCCCCCTCAGAGGACCGCTCGGAGGTGACGGGTGTCAGAGCGGCTCCGTGCCTTCGCTGAGGAGACTCATGTACCGATCGTAGCTGTAGATCCGATGCCGTTGCTTGCCCGTGATCTCGCGCGCGATGCCCAGTTCGCCGAGGACCGCCAGAGCCTTCGCGATCGTCGGGAGCGTGAGGCGGGTCTTTTTCGCCAGGCGTGGGATGGTCGTGATCGGCGTCCGCTGCAGTGCCTGGTGCACGGCCGGTGCGGAAGCCGCCCGCCGCCCGAGGGCGGCGATTCGCTCGCGATCCGAGTCGGCCACTCCTTGAAGCTGCCGCGCCGCCGTCACCGCGCCATCGGCGGTTTCGGCCACGCCCGTCGCAAAGAATTCGACCCACTCCTCCCACTCCCCGTGGCGGCGCACGGCGTCGAGCAGGTCATAGTACCGACCACGATGCTGCTTCAGGTAGAGGCTCAGGTAGAGCATCGGTTCGCGAAGGATGCCCTCAGCGCAGAGCACCAAGGTCACGAGCACGCGGCCAACTCGCCCGTTGCCGTCGAGAAAGGGATGGATGGTCTCGAACTGGACATGCGCCAGGGCCGCCTTGAGCAGGGGCGGCGTTCTGGCCGGCTGATCGTGAAGGAACCGCTCCAACTGTCCCATGGCCTCCTCGACCCGGTGTGAAGGCGGCGGAACGAACCGCGCGTTCCCCGGGCGAGTTCCACCGATCCAGTTCTGGCTCCGGCGGAATTCGCCCGGGGACTTGCCCTTCCCCCTGCCGCGCGACAGGAGGATCTCGTGGATCTCGCGGATCAACCGGTTGGAGAGCGGCAGGTCGCCCCTCAGGCGCTTGAGGCCATGGTCCATCGCGCGGACGTAGTTCGAGACCTCGACGACGTCCTCCAGCGGAACCCCCGGCGCTTCCTCCAGTTCGAAAAGCAGGAGGTCCGAAAGCGTGGACTGCGTGCCCTCGATCTGGGAGGAAAGCACGGCCTCCTTGCGCACGAAGGTGTACAGGAGGAGGTGGGTGTCGGGGAGCTGGCTGGACACGCCATCCAGACGCCCCAAGGACACCAGGGCGCGATCCACTGCCTCTCGCACACGATCGTCCAGCCGAAGGGCGGGGCTCGGCGGCAGCGCCCGCGGGACGAAGGCCCGGACAGCCTCGCCCGCGACGGACGTGCTTTCGTAGGTCCCGGTGGCTGCCCTGCGCATGCGGGCCCTCCAACTGAAGC
>JBKJXJ010000128.1:0-15629 GCA_046716125.1 Candidatus Eiseniibacteriota bacterium | reverse complement strand
GCCCATGGCGCCACCCGCCGGCCTCCGCCCGCTCGCCCCCATCGCCTGCGTGATCATGTCCGGGCCGACGTCGCTCATCCCGGCCGAGGCGAGCCGGACCGGCGAGGGCTCGGGCGCGGCGCTCATGCCGTCCCGCATGCCGGGCCCCATGCCGTCCCCCATGCCGGCCGGTGTTCCGACGGGCCCACCGCGCGTCCCGAGCGGGACCAGAACGCGCCGCAGGCTCTCGACGTCCTGCCTCAACTCGCCCGGGTAGCGCACGTTGATCGTGAACCGGTTGCGTCCCTCGACCGTCATCTCGATCGGCTGACCGCCGACCGCCGCCTCGATCACGTCCTGCACGTCTCCCAGCGTGAGCCCGTAGCGGGCCAGCGCCTCGCGGCGAGGGATGATGTCGAGATAGAACCCGCCGGTGCTGCGGTCGGAATAGACGCTGCGCGTGTTCGGCACGCGCGAGACCGCGCGCTCCAGATCCATGCCGATGCGCTCGATGGTATCCAGGCTGGCGCCGAACACCTTGATGCCGATCGGCGTGCGGATCCCGGTCGAGAGCATGTCGATGCGCGTCTTGATGGGCATGGTCCACGCGTTGGTCCAACCCGGCAACTGGATGGCGCGATTGAGCTCGGCCGTCAGCTCGTCCCAGGTGATGCGGCGCCGGTCCGGCCACAGCGGCCGGAACGCGGGCTTGAGCCAGTCCGGCGCCCACGCCGAGTACCAGCGCGGCTGCGGGATCATGCGCCAGCGGTCGCGGGCTTTGAGTTTGACCACCGTCTCCACCATCGATAGCGGCGCCGGGTCGGTCGCCGTCTCGGAGCGGCCCGCCTTGCCGAACACCCGTTCGACCTCGGGGAAGCCGCGGATGATGCGATCCTGCACCTGCAGGTGGCGCTTCGCCTCCTCGATCGAGATGTTGGGGAAGGTGGTGGGCATGTAGAGCATGTCGCCTTCGTTCAACGGCGGCATGAACTCGTGCCCGAGCCGCATCGCCATGGGCACGGCGGAGAGCAACGCGGCCAGTCCGATCGCGATCGTGGTCTTCGGATTCTTGAGCGCCACCCAGGCGAACGGCCGGTAGACCGAGATCATGGCGCGCGAGACCGGATGGTCCTTCTCGTGCCTGATCTTCCCGCGGATGAAGATCGACATGAGCGCGGGCGCCAGCGTGATCGAGACCAGCGCCGCGAATGCCATGCAGAACGTCTTGGTGAAGGCGAGCGGCTTGAACAGCCGGCCGGCCTGTCCGTTGAGCGCGAAGATGGGCAGGAACGCCACCGTGATGATGAGCAGCGAGAAGAAGATGGGCGGGCCCACCTCCTTGGCCGCCTCGATCAACACCCGCTGGCGGTCGGCGCCCGGGGGCGCCGATTCAAGATGCTTGTGCGCGTTCTCGACCAGCACGATCGCGGCGTCCACCATGGCGCCGATGGCGATCGCGATGCCGCCCAGGCTCATGATGTTGCTGTTGAGCCCCAGGAAGTACATGGGCACGAACGCGAGCCCCACGGCGACCGGCAACGCCAGCACCGGCACCAGCGTGCTGCGCAGGTGGAGGAGGAAGATGAAGATGATGAGGCTGACGACGATGGCTTCCTCGACCAGCGTGTGACGGAGCGTCTCGATCGCACGGTGGATCAACCCCGAGCGGTCGTAGACGATGCGCACCTCGATGCCCGGCGGGAAGCTGGGATGGAGTTCCTTGAGCTTCGTCTTCACCCGTTCGATGACGTGCAGCGCATTCTCGCCGTGGCGCATGACGATGGTCCCGCCCACCGCTTCTCCCTCGCCGTCGAGTTCGGAGACGCCGCGGCGGATGTCGGGGCCGAACGAGACCGTGCCGATGTCGGCGATCCGGATGGGGGTGCCGCTCTTCCGGTCGGCGCCGAGGGCCACCTGACGCAGGTCGTCGAGGCTCGTCACGTAGCCGCGCCCGCGCACGAAGTACTCGCGCCCCGACATCTCGATCACCCGCCCGCCCACGTCGGCGTTGCTGCGGCGGATGGCGCCGGTGACGTCGGCGAGCGAAAGCCCGTAGGCGTGGAGTCGTGTCGGATCCACCTCGACCTGGTACTGGCGCTGGTAGCCGCCGACCGAGGCCACCTCGGCGACCCCCGGCACGCTCGCCAGCGCATAGCGCAGGTGGAAATCCTGGAACGTGCGCAGATCGGCCAGATCGTGCCGGCCGCTCTTGTCCACCAGCGCGTACTGGAACACCCAGCCCACCGAGGTGGCGTCGGGGCCGAGCACCGGATTGGCGCCCTCGGGAAGGCGCGAGCGGATGGTGTTCATGTACTCCAGCACCCGGCTGCGCGCCCAGTAGAGGTCGGTGCCCTCTTCGAAGATGACGTAGATGAAGCTCATCCCGAACATGGACTGCCCGCGCACGGCCTGGACCTTGGGGGCGGCGAGCAGGGACGAGACCAGCGGATAGGTCACCTGGTCCTCGACCAGGTCGGGGCTGCGGCCCATCCACTCGGTGAAGATGATGACCTGCGGATCGGACAGGTCGGGGATGGCGTCGAGCGGCACGCTCCGCACCGCGACCACCGAGCCCACCACGATGAAGGCGGTGAAGATGAACACCAGCACCCGGTGGGTGGCGCAGAACTCGATGACCTTGCCGACCATCGCGCGCCCCTACTTCCCGTGACCGGCGTGGGGCTGCGAGCCCATTCCGGCGATCGCCGCCTTGAGGCGGCTCTCGGAGTCGATCAGGAAGGACGCGCTGGCGACGACCGTGTCGCCCGCCGCCAGACCTTTGAGAATCTGCACCTGGTCGCCCTCCTGGGTGCCGGTCCAGACCATGCGGGGCTCGAAGTGCCCGTCGTGATGCGCGAGGAACACGTACTTATGCTCCCCGGTGTTGACCACCGCCTCGCTCGGCACGACCAGCGCCGAGCCGCCGCGCCCAGCGACCCGGACCCGTCCGTACATCCCGGGCTTGAGCGCACCGCCGCCGTTCCCCAGCGAGAGCCTTATCTTAAGCGTGCGCGTCTCGCTCGAGACGGTCGGATAGACGAACTCGATGCGGCCGGCGAGCTCCCGGCCCGGGAGCGCGTCGGTCGCGAACGTGGCACGGTCCCCGACCCGCACCCGCGCGAAGTCCATCTCGTAGAGATCGGCGAGCACCCACACCCGCGAGAGATCGGCGATCGTGAACAACGGCATGTCGGCGGCGACATACTGTCCCTGGGTGACGTTCCGCTCGAGCACCGTTCCGTTCACCGTCGAGCGCAGGGTGAGGCGCGCGTTGGCGACCGGGACGCGGCTCAGGCGTCTGATCTCCTCCGGCGGGACGCCGAGGAGGGTGAGCCGCGTGAGTGCGGACGCGGCGCCGCCCCTGTCATGCCGCGTCGCCTCGTGGGGATCGACCGTCGTCGTATCGCGCGCCGCCTCGGCCCGCGCCTCGATCAGATACTCCTGCTCGCTCTGGTAGAGCTCGGGGCTGTAGATCGTGAGCAGGGGCTGGCCGGCCGTGACCGGCTCGCCGGTGCGGCTGACGAACAGCTCCTGGACCCAGCCCGCCACGCGGACCTGGATCCGCTTGATCCGCGACTCGTCGGGCGTGACGAATCCGACCAGGTCGAGCCGACCCCCGATCGGGCGCTGCTCGACGATCGCGGTGCGCACGCCGATGAGCTGGACGCGGTCCGGTGAGATGTGGACCGAGGTGAGACCCGGCACGTTTCCGTCGCCGGCGCCCCGCGCGGTCGCGACGCCGCCGGCCGGGATCGGCTCGAGCGACATGCCGCAGATCGGGCACTCGCCCTTGCGGTCGGAGGTGTAGGTGGGATGCATCGGGCAGTGGAAGCGCGCCTGCCTCCGCCCTTCGGAGGACGACGCGGACGACCGCATGGAGACGAGATAGCTCCCCACGCTCACGACCGCCAGCACCAGCAGTGCGGCGAACAGGATCCAGCGCAGGAGGTTCATGAACTCCGCGCCCGGAGGTGGCGCCCCGGCGCCCCGGCCGGGCGCGATCGGCGGCTCGCCCGACGGCTCCTGTGTCGGGGTGACGCGCGGGTCGCTCATCGGTCCGTCCTCCTCGCGGGCTGCGGGACGCCGAGCAGGTCGGTCCTCCCGGTCAGAGCGACCAGCCGCGCCTGCGCACGCCCCAGTTCCTGCCGGGCCCGCGCGAGCCCGATCTCCTCACCGTACAGCGAATGGGTGGCCTCGAGGGTGCGCCACAGGTCGCTGGACCCCGCGCGATAGGCCACCCATGAGGCCTCGACGGTCCGGTGCTGCAGCGGGATCACGGTCTCCGCAAGCAGGTGGACGGAGCGCCGCGCCGCCGCCGCCGCCGCGTGTGCGGAGACGATCTGTCGGCCCAGCTCCAGCTCGGCGCCGCGGCGCTCTGACTCGCTTGCGCGCGCCATCGCGTCCATCCCGGCGCCCTCGGCGCCCCCGCTCGCGCCGCCAAAGATCGGGAGCATGAAGCCGACCGAGGCGCTCACCATATTGTCCTGCTCGAGGGCGCCCGTGTGGCCCTCCGAGCGCAGCGCTTCCCGCCAGCCATAGGACGCCTTGAGATCGAGGTCGGGCCACACCGTGCGGCGCGCCGCGCGGGCGGCGAATCGGTAACGGTTCGCCCGCGCCTCCAGCTCGCGCAGGCGCGGATGAGCGGCGGAGACACCGGCCAGCCAGGGCTCGACCGAGAGCGTGTCGTCCGCGCCGGGGAGCGCGGCCAGCGTGTCCATCAGGGCCGACGGCCCGGCTCCGGGTGGAACGCCGCGCAGTGCGTCGAGGGCCGCTCGGGCGCCCTGCTCCTCGGCGCGGAACGCGGCCAGGTCGGCATGGATGCGCGCGCGTTCGGCCTGCGCGCGCAACATGTCCTCGAGTCGGCCATTGCCCGACTCGTAGCGGACGCGGGCCGACTCGACCATCCGGTCCATCACGCCGTTGTGAGCTTCAGCCGCGCGCGCGAGATCGCGGGCGGCGAGCGCGTCGGCGTAGGCTTCCCACGTCATGCCGTAGATCTCGAATCCGGCCATCTCGAGGGCGGCGGTCTCGCCGGCCGCCTCCTCGCGCGCCGCGCGGCGGGAGAGTCGATTGCTCCCGAACACCGGGACACGCTGCGAGATCCCGATCATCTTCATGGTCATCGGGTCCGAGTCGAAGCGTCCCGTCGTCGGGACGTTGACGACGCCCAGCTCCAGCATCGGCGCCGGCCATGCGCCGGCGGGGCCCACGCGGCGGCGGGCCGCTTCCGCCATCTCGGCGCGGGCCGCGATCGTCGGGTTCGCCGATGCGGCCTGGTGCAGCGCCTCCGGGAGGTCGAGCGCCAGGACAGGGCGCGGCGCGACCACGGCGCCCCACAGGAACAGCCCCACGGCGGCGACACTCGCGCACGGACGGATCATCGGATCGACTCCTCTCGCTGCCGCACGGAACACTCCGGCGGCGACCCCATGGAACCCGGCGGCGGGGGGGCGGCATCGAGCCACCACGCGCACGGGAACGCTCACGCGGCCACGGCCGGAACGGATCGGCGCGTGACCATCCGGGCGCATCAGCGCCCGGTGCGTCTCAGGTTGTCAGGCGAGCGGAGGAGCGCGCGCCGGGACCGGCGCGTGGGTGAAGCGAGGGGGCGGCTGACCGTCGGGCGCGGAACGTTGGCCGTGCCGGTCGATCGCCGTCGGTGATGCGGGAGAGATCGTCGATGCGAGCACCGCGTGCGCGAGCGACGTGAACGTGCCGTCCGCCTTCTCGATCACCGGCGCGGCGGGCGCCACGACCGGGTCGGGACAGCACGAAGGCGTGGTGGCCGGCTTGGTGGAGTCGTGATCTCCGGACGGCGCAGCCCCATGACACGCGGGGAGCGCAGCCGCAGAGGCGTCGGCCGGCAAGGTCAGGCACGCCATGGGCGTATCGCCGGAGAGCGCGCTCAGCACGCAGTAGTTGCTGCCCAGCAGGAACAGGGCGAGCGACGCGATCGCGGAAATCGCGGCCGGGACGCGACGCGAGCGATGACTGCGGAAGCGTTTCATGAGGTCCATAGGATACCCGAGTTATCGGAACCGGGCGTGTCCCGAAATCGTGAACCTTGCGACGGCCCTCAATCCACTGCGCCGGCAACACCTTGCGGGGTCGCACCGGCTCGAGCCACCGGCCATGGTCCCGTCCGCGCGCGTCACCCGCGGACCACCGCTATCTCCGCCGCGAGCCGCCGAGGAGGCCCGAGGACGCCGCGCAGGATCTGCCGGCCCACCTGGCTGCCGACGGTGCGAGCGGCCTGCTTGGCCATCGCCTCCACCATCCCCTGCCGCCGCCCGGTGCCCCACAGGATGTCGCCGAGCGGGTTGCCTGCCGGCGCCGGGCCTTCAGGCTGGGGCCGGGCGCCGCCGGATGCGGCGGGCTGCGACTCCGCTCCCGCACCGGCCGCAGCGCGCCGACTCAGGATCTCGTACGCCGACTCGCGGTTGACCGCCGTGTCGTACTTGCCGCCGACCGGACTGCGGGCGCGCACCGCCGCCCGCTCCTCTGGCGTGATCGCGCCCATCCGGCAGCGCGGCGGGCAGATGAGCGTGCGCTCGACCGGCATCGGGACGCCCTTGTCCTGGAGCGTCGAGACCAGCGCCTCGCCCACGCCGAGCTGCGAGATGACCTGCGCCACGTCGAGCTTGGGATTCGCGACGAAAGTCTCGGCCGCCGTGCGCACCGCCTTCTGGTCGCGCGGCGTGAAGGCGCGCAGCGCGTGCTGGATGCGGTTGCCAAGCTGGCCCAGGATCTCGTTGGGCACGTCGTCCGGGAACTGTGAGCAGAAGTAAACGCCCACGCCCTTGGAGCGGATGATGCGCACCACCTGCTCCACACGCTGGCGCAGCGCCGGCGGCGCGTCATCGAACAGCAGATGCGCTTCGTCGAAGCAGAACACCAGCTTGGGCTGCTCCAGGTCGCCCACCTCGGGCAGGCTCTCGAACAGCTCGGAGAGCAACCAGAGGAGGAAGCTCGAGTAGAGCCGGGGCTTCAGGATCAGCTGGTCGGCGGCGAGGATGCTGATGATGCCCTTGCCGCTCGGATCGGTGCGCATGAGATCGGCGAGCTCGAGGCCCGGCTCGCCGAACATGCTCTCCCCGCCCTCGCGCTCGAGGGTCAGCAGCCCGCGCTGGATCGCCGCCACCGACTGCGGGCTCACCAGACCGTACTGGGTCGAGATCTCCTTGCGCTGCTCCGCCACGAATCCCAGGAGCGCGCGGAGATCGTCGAGGTCGAGCAGGAGCAGGCCCTGGTCGTCGGCCAGCTTGAAGGCGATCTCCAGCACGCCGGACTGGATGTCGTTCAGCTCGAGGATGCGGCCGAGCAGACTCGGTCCGATCTCGCTCACCGTGGTGCGCACCGGATGGCCGAGCTTGCCGTAGAGGTCCCAGAACACGACCGGGCTCGCCTCGTTCGCGTAGCCCTCGATGCCGATCTGCGCCACGCGCTGCTGGACCTTCTCGTTCGACACGCCGGCCTGCGCCACGCCGGCGACGTCTCCCTTCACGTCGGCCATGAACACCGGCACGCCGAGTCGCGAGAATCCTTCCGCGAGCACCAGCAGCGAGATGGTCTTGCCGGTCCCGGTGGCGCCGGCGACCAGGCCGTGACGGTTGCCGTATCTCGCGAGCAGGTGAACCGGATGTTCGCCCTTGCCGATGAGGATCTGACTCACGTGCGCACTCCTCCCCGCGGGTCGCCGACTCGGTGCTCCCCCCATCATAAGGGCGGGGGGCGGCATGGTCACATCACACGGCCGCCACCAGCAGCGAGATGCCCAGCACCACCAGCAACGCCCCGATCAGGAGCCGGTAGCCCGCCTCGGGGATGCGGCCCAGAATGGGCACACCGATGAACGTGCCGATGACCGCGCCGGCTGCGGCCGCGAGCCAGATCGGGACGGTGGCGGCCAGCGTCGGGCCCGAGGTCACGAGGTAGATCGGAACGCGCGCGGCGTCCACGAACAGCGCCGAGGCGGTGGCGGTGGCGACCAGGGCGCGCGGCGGTAGCTTGAACCCGAGCAGCGCGGCGGCGCGGATGCCGCCCTGGTTCCCGACCAGGCCGCCGAAGCCGCCCGAGAGGATCCCGCCCGCGAGGCGCCAGAACGGGGTGGGCGGCAGCGGGACCCGGCGCCGCAGCAGTTCGCTCCCACCCGCGAGGATGAGGAGCACGCCGAGCACCACGGTGAGCGCGGTGCCGCCGATGAAGGGCTGAAGCGCCGCGCCCGCCAGCCCCCCGACCGCGCTGGCGATCCCGAACTGGCGGAACGTGGGCCCGTCCACGTCGCCGCGCAGACGCCACCAGCGCACGGTGGTCGCCACCGCATGCGGGATGGCGACGATCGCGACCGCCGAGGAGGTGGGAAACGAAAGCATCAGCAGCGGCGTGAGGATGCTCCCGAGCCCGAACCCCGAGACGGCGGCGACGGCGCCGGCGGCGATGGCGACAAGGGCGATGACCAGAGGCGAGTCGGGCACCGGCAGAGTTCCGGAGGCTAGCGTCCCCGCTGGTCGATCGGCGTGTAGGCTCGCCGCGTCGCTCCGACGTAGACCTGCCGCGGGCGGCCGATCCGGTTCGCCGGGTCGCTGCGCATCTCGAGCCACTGGGCGATCCAGCCCGGCATGCGCCCGATCGCGAACAGGACGGTGAACATGTTCACCGGCACCCCGAGCGCCTTGTAGATGATGCCCGAGTAGAAGTCCACGTTCGGATAGAGCTTGTGGCTCACGAAGTAGTCGTCGCGCAGCGCGATCTCCTCCAGCTTCATCGCGATCTCAAGCTGGCGGCTCTTGACCCCCAGCCGGTTGAGCACGTCGGTGCACGACTTCTTGAGGACCGCGGCGCGCGGGTCGTAGTTCTTGTACACCCGGTGCCCGAATCCCATGAGCCGGCTGTTGTCCTTCTTGTCTTTCGCTTTGTCCACGAACTTCTGAGCGTCCCCGCCCTCGGCCTCGATGCGCTCGAGCATCTCGATGACCTGCTGGTTGGCGCCGCCGTGGAGCGGTCCCCACAGGGCGCTGATGCCGGCCGAGACGCTCGCGAACAGGTTGGCCTGCGAGCTGCCCACCATGCGGACGGTGCTGGTCGAGCAGTTCTGTTCGTGATCGGCGTGCAGGATGAGCAGCAGGTCCAGCGCCCGCGTCAGCAGCGGGTCCACCTCGTACTCGTCGCACGGGGTGGCGAACATCAAGTTGAGGAAGTTGCTGGCGTAGTCGAGCTGGTTGTGCGGGTAGTTGAACGGCTGGCCGATCGAGTGCTTGTAGGAGTAGGCGGCGATCGTCGGCATCTTGGCGATCAGGCGCACGACGGTCCCGTGCACGCGCTTCGCGTCGTTGTCCGGCTCCTGGTAGAAGGTGGCGAGCGCCGCCACCGCCGCCGCGCACACCGGCATCGGATGGGCGTCCTTGGGCAGCGCCTCGAAGAAACGCCGGAAGTTCTCGTGCAGCAGGGTGTGGCGCGTGACCTCGAAGCTGAACTCCGCGAGCTGTGCCGCGGTCGGCAGCTCGCCGTGGAGCAGCAGCCACGAGACCTCGAGGAACGTGCTCTTCTCGGCCAGCTCCTCGATCGGGTAGCCGCGATAGCGAAGGATGCCCTTCTCGCCGTCGATGAAGGTGATGGCACTCCTGCACGCCCCGGTGTTCCCGTAGCCCGGATCGAGCGTGATGATGCCGGTCTGGGCGCGAAGCTTCTCGATGTCCACCGCAACCTCGTCCTCGGTGCCGCGCACCACGGGGAGCGCGACGGACTTGCCGTCGAGGGTGAGCGTCGCTACGGCCTGGGTCTGCGGTGCGGTCGGGGTGGTCGGGGCGGTCATGCAGGGTCTCCGTGGTGACGCGGTCGTCGCGTCGATGTCGAGTGGCGAGCCGTCACGTCCTCGGGTGGCTCTTCTCGTAGATGGCGATGTACTTCCGGGGCGTCGCGCTGGCGATGACCTTGCCGATCGCGTCGAGCGGCAGGTCGTCGAGCTGCTTGAAGCGCAGGCACGACTTGCCCATGTCCATGCGCTTCCCGGCCCTGGCGAACGCCTGCTTGAGCGCCGCGTACTGCCTGGCGTCGGCATAGGCGCACATCAGATAGAGGGCGTAATGGTTCTTCTGGGCGGCCAGCGCGGCGTAGCACAGCGGCTCGCCGTTATAGGTGTCGGGGTAGGTCTTGAGCGGGATGCCGTAGCTGATCATCCCCCAGCCCATGGTCTCCCGGTAGCCCGCCGGCAGGTGCTTCCGCACCATCGTGCGCACCGCCGCCATGACCTTGCGGCGCTCCGGGGGCAGGGACGCCAGGTACCGGGCGACCGTGGTCGCGGAACTCATCACCATCGTCAACCTCCCGTGACTCGGCGCGGGGCAGGGATGCGGGTCAGCCGGGCCCGTTACCCGGACGCGGCGGCCGCGGTCCCATCGCCCGTCACGCTACGCCGAGAGCGCTCCGGCGGCAAGTTGAGGCCCCCTCGACCGGGCTCCGACGCACCGCGGATACGCGTGACCCCGGGCGCATGACGTAGTTGTGAACACCGGGCCCCGGACGCAGTATCCTCCGGTCCCGGCCGTGAGCATCACCCACCCCGGCGCCGCCAGGACGGCGCGCCATCGAAAGGAATGTGCGACATGAGACGGATCGCCGCATGCCTGCTGATCCTCGCGACCGGCACCCTCGCCATCGGCGGTTGCGGTGGCGAAAACGATCAGACCGCCGGGACGCCCCCATTGCCGTCAACGACGCCCCCGCCGGCCCCGGCCGAGACCAGCGCCGTGACGCCACTGCCCACCGAATCGAAGTACGACACCGGCCCGCGCGCCGGCGAAGCCCCGGTGAATGCGGCTCTGGCCACGGCCGGCGAGAAGGTGTTCCAGGCCAAGGGCTGCCCTGTGTGCCACGGCTTCGGGAAGAAGGTCACCTGCCCGGACCTGGTCGGCGTCAGCATGCGCCGCACCGCGAAGTGGATGGAGGAGCAGATCCTCCACCCGGAGATCATGGTGAAGGAGGACCGGATCGCCGCAGAGCTTAAGACCCAGTACGTGCTCCCGATGACGAATCAGGGGCTGACGCCCGGGGAGGCGCGCTCGGTGATCGAGTTCCTGAAGCGCAAGGACCGCGAGGCGGGCGCGAAACCGGCGGCGTCGTAGCGACGCGGTCCTCGTGACGGATCCGGTCCGGTTCGACGACGCGCTCGCGCGGCTGGCGTTCGACCTGTCGCCGTCCGGGCTGCTGGCGGTGGACGATGCAGGGCTGATCGTCGGCGCCAACCGCGAGGCGGAGCGCCTGTTCGGCTGGTCCCGCGAGGAGCTCACCGGACGTCCGGTCGAGTTGCTGCTGCCCGAGCGGTTCCGCGGGCACCACGCGGGCCATCGCACCGCATTCATGGGCCGTCCCGAGGCCCGCCCCATGGGGGTCGGGCGCGAGCTGTTCGCCCTGCGACGCGACGGCACCGAGTTCCCGGTCGAGATCGGCCTGAATCCCGTGAGCAGCGGGCGGGGCGCGTTCGTCCTGGCCTCGGTGGTGGACATCACGACGCGGCGCCAGCGCGAGGAGCATATCAACGCCGCGCTGCAGCGCGACGTTCAGCGCATGGTCCCGGCCGGGGGCTTCATCGGCCGGTCGCCCCGCATCAAGGACATGCTCGAGCTGCTCGCCCGGGTGGCGGAGACCGAGTCGACCGTGCTGATTCGCGGCGAGAGCGGCGTGGGCAAGGAGCTGGTCGCTCGCGCGGTCCATCGCCAGAGTCCGCGCGCGCGGCAGCCGTTCGTCGTGGTCGACTGCGCCTCGCTCCACGAGAACCTGCTCCAGAGCGAGCTGTTCGGCCACGAGAAGGGCGCCTACACCGGGGCGGTGCGGCTCAAGCACGGCCTGTTCGAGGTGGCCGACCGTGGGACCATTTTCCTCGACGAGATCGGCGAGGTCACGCCGCCGATCCAGGTGAAGCTGCTGCGCGTGCTCGAGTCCGGCACGTTCCGGCGCGTGGGCGGGACCAGCGATCTCACCGTGGACGTGCGGGTGATCGCCGCCACCAACCGTGCGCTCGAGACCATGATGAAGGAGAAGTCCTTCCGCGAGGACCTGTACTACCGCCTGAACGTGTTCAGCCTCAGCATCCCGCCGCTGCGGGAGCGCCGGGAGGACATCCCGCCCCTGGTGGATCACTTCATCCACCACTCCGCCCTGGCGCAGAAGCGCAACGTGCGCGCGACCCCGGAGGCGATGGAGGCGCTGAGCCGCTATCACTGGCCCGGGAACGTGCGGGAGCTGGAGAACGTGATCGAGCGGGCGCTCATCCTGTGCGACGCTGGCGCGATCGAGCCCGAGCACCTGCCGCTCGGGGTGAGGCTTGAGCCCTCGTTCCGCCCCGAGGCCGAGGACGGGAGCCTGGTGACGCTCGAAGAGGTCGAGCGCCGCTACGTCCAGCGCGTGCTCGACGAGTGCCAGGGCCATCGGCAGAAGGCGGCGACCGTCCTCGGCATCAGCGAGCGAAACCTCTACCGCAAGCTGAAGCAGCTGGAGCCCCCGACCAGGCCCTGACGCGTCGGTCGTGGACGTCTGACATGGCGGCAGGCCGGCGCACCGGACCTGCGTGCCGTCGCGCAACCCGCGCCATGGCGCGGAACGACTTACACCTCCCGGCGCCTTGGGCATGTGAGTTGCGTGTGTGTTGTCGACATGTCACGGATCCTCATTCACGAGCCCCGCCGAACCGCCCACGACTGGTCCCAGGTCCTCGCGCTCGACGGACACGAGGTCGTCATCTGCGCCGGACGCGAGGCCCTGTTCGACGCCCTCGCGCTCCGCCGTCCCGACCTGCTCATCTATGTGCTCGGCGACATCGCGCTCGACCTCGGTGTGCTGTGGGTGGTGCGGCGAATCTCCACCACATTGCCGATCATCCTGTTGGGCGGATCCGCAGACCTCGAAGCCCGGCGCAGCGCGCAGGAGCTCAAGCCGACCTACTACGGCGTGTTTCCGCTCGAGCCCGACGAGCTGAGTGACGCCGTGCGCGGCGCCCTCGCCCACCGCCCTCCGCGCCTGCTCGCTCGCTGAACGAGCCCCGCCGGCCTGGCCGGGCCGGTCGCCACCTCCCGATTCATGGACTGACACAATGGCAGGCGGGCCGCCGCCGATGGCAGCCGACGGGCGGGCCAACGGCCTGGCGCCACGGCCGCGGCTAGCCCGGCAACTCGTTGTCCAGACGAGAACTCTGACGATTGCCTCTCTCTCTTCGGCGACCGGTATGCCGCTTGCGCTTGCTGAGGGTGAGACCGCCCGACGCTGAATCCGGAAGCCACGGCGGAGCGAGACCGGCCTCGGATCCCCAAGGCCAACGAGAGGAGCGACATCATGGATACCCAGGTGAACGGAGTCGTTGGATGGCTGGCGCCGGACGCTCGCCGTCTGGTTGGAAGTCCTTCATGGATTCTCGCCGTGGCGCTGATGACGCTCGCGTCGTCGCCGGTCCGCGGTGATTCGACCGGCACACCCGAGAGCACGGCGACCGTGGTCGCCACCGTCACGTCGCCGGCGGCACCCGCGATCGAGGCGAACGCGGTGCTGCCCGGCACGGTGTCGAGCGCCAAGGGCGAGAACGCCGGGCTTCAGTACTTCCGCCCGCGCGACCGCGCCGGCCTCAACATGTTCGAGCCGCCCAAGGTGGACGCCGGCACGTTCGAGGGCAAGAAGCTGTTCTGGGGGTTCGGGTTCGCCCAGCAGTTCCAGGGGCTGCATCACCGCAACACCGCCGCGCCCCGGCCGGTCGTCGTCGGCACCTCGACGATCAACGCCAACCAGCTGATCGAGATCGGCAACGGCTTCAACAACGCCAACGCCAATCTCTACCTCGACGCCCAGATCGCGCGCGGGATGCGGGTGGCGCTGACGGCCTATCTGTCGTCGCGTCACCACACCGAGACCTGGGTGAAGGACGGCTATCTCCAGATCGACGCCTCGCCGTTCGACAACGATCTCCTGCACGCGATGATGGAGCACCTCACGCTCCGCGTCGGGCACTTCGAGGTCAACTACGGCGACGCGCACTTCCGCCGCTCGGACAACGGCAACGCGTTCTTCAATCCGTTCGTGGGCAACCTGCTCATGGACGCGTTCACGACCGAGATCGGCGCCGAGGCGTACGCGCGCTCGGGTGGCTTCCTGGCGATGGCGGGCGTGACCGGCGGCGAGATCCGCGGTCAGGTCCAGAAGCCGGGCGAGCGGTCGGCGAGCTATCTCGGCAAGCTGGGATACGACCGGCAGATCACCCAGGACGTGCGGGTGCGGCTCACCGGCTCGGTCTACTCGAACAAGCAGGCGGTCAACAACACCCTCTACAGCGGCAGCCGGGCCGGGTCGCGCTACTACTCGGTGCTCGAGAACGTCCAGTCCACCGAGTCCGCGCAGGCGTGGTCGGGCGACGTCCAGCCAGGATTCAGGAACCGCGTCACCGCCTGGGTGATCAACCCGTTCATCAAGGTTCGCGGCCTCGAGCTGTTCGGCAACGTCGAGCAGGCCAAGGGCCGCGCCACGAGCGAGCCGGCCGATCGCACCTGGAACCAATACGCGGGTGAGGGCCTGTACCGATTCTTCGACGAGAAGCTCTACATCGGCGGCCGCTACAACGTGGTGGACGGGACGCTGGCCGGTATCGCGGGCGACCTCAAGGTCGAGCGGATGCAGGGCGGGGGCGGCTGGTTCGTTACCCCGAACGTGCTCGCCAAGTTCGAGCTGATCCGCGAGAACTACCTGAACTTCCCGGTGACCGACCAGCGGAACGGTGGGCGGTTCGACGGGTTCATGATCGAAGGCGCCGTCAACTTCTGACCGAGTCCCACCCCATGCGGACCGGGAGCCCTGCGGGGCTCTCCGGTCCGAGGAGGCCCCAAATGCGTCGACTCATCGCCATCCCGATCCGCGCGCTCGCCGCGCTGGTGCTCTGTGTCCCGCTCGCCCATGCGGCGCCCGGCGAGCTCAGCCTGCGGCCCGGCAGTTCCCTGTGGCTGACCGGAACCTCCACCGTCCACAAGTATCGGAGTCAGGCTTCGAAGCTCGACGTGACCTTCACGAGCGATGCGGCGCTGTGGCCCTCGGTCGGCGGCGCGGAGGCGATCGAAGGCCTGATCCGCGCCCATGGCGTGACCGCGATTGTCGTCGTGGTGGGCGTCACCGGTCTCAAGTCGGGCAAGGACGGCCTCGACAAGAACATGTACAAGGCGCTGCGCGCCGAGGAGCATCCCGAGATCCGCTTCAAGATGGTGGACTACCAGGTCGGCGCCAGCGACTCGACGGGCACGCACATCGACGCCCGGGGCACGCTCACCGTCGCCGGCGTGGAGCGCGAGATCACCTTCCCGGCCACGGAGCGGCGCGACGGCGACACCCTGCGCCTGCGGGCCAGCGTGCCCCTGCTCATGACGCAGTTCGGCATCAAGCCTCCGAAGATGATGCTCGGGACGATCAAAACGTCGGACAAGGTGGTCGTCCACATCGATCTCCTGATCGGCCCGGCGGACGGGGTCCGGTCCGCCAGCTTGAGCCACTGAGGGGATCGTGACGCGCGCGTCGGCGGGTGGAGGCTGGAGCGGGGCGGTCGCGCTCGCGTTGGCCTCCGCGCTCTGGGCCGGCGTCGTTCCGGCGACCGCCGCGGACGACGTGGAGGGTGACGCGGACGGGGTGAC
>JBKJXJ010000127.1:0-4047 GCA_046716125.1 Candidatus Eiseniibacteriota bacterium | reverse complement strand
CCTCCGGGGTACGTTCGCCCCGTCATCCTGACGAGGCGAACTCTATCCGAGGCTCGCTCCGCCATCCCTGGCTCCCGCGAGCCTCGGACGCCCCCTGCGGCGTCCCGTCGAGTTCTCAACCCGAGCCGGAGCCGTGCTTCCGCTTCAGGAGCGAAGCGTGAACCTTTGGAACCGGCTTCGTGATGGTCTTGCGCGCACTCGCGAGGCGCTCGGCGGGCAGGTGGGGACGCTGCTCGGCCTCAAGGGAGTGGTGGATGGGCCCACGCGCGAGCGCCTCGAGGAAGCGCTGCTGCTCGCCGATGTCGGGCCCGCGACCACCGAGCGGCTGATCGAGCGCGCCGTGGCGCGCATGGGCCGCGAGCCCGAACTCGACCTGCGTGCGGCACTCGAGGCGTGTGCCTCGGAGATCCTCGGGGCACGGCAGGTCCGCTTCGAGCCGTCCGGCGAGACGCCGTGGGTGGCGCTCGTGGTCGGTGTCAATGGCGTGGGGAAGACGACGCTCGCCGGCAAGCTCGCCGCCGGTTTCGCGCGTGAGGGGCAGTCCACGATGCTGGTGGCGGCGGACACCTTCCGTGCCGCCGCCGCCGAACAGCTCGAGGTATGGGCCGGCCGGGCCGGTGTCGAGCTGGTGCGGGCCGGCGGGAGCGCCGATCCCGCCGCGGTGGCCCACGACGGCGTGAGCGCCGCGATCGCACGGGGACACCGGGTCGTGCTGGTGGACACCGCCGGGAGGCTCCACACCAAGCACAACCTCATGGCGGAGCTGGAAAAGGTGGCTCGCGTGTGCGGCCGGCTGGCGCCCGGGGCGCCGCACCACACGCTGCTGGTCCTGGATGCCACGCTGGGCCAGAACGGCGTCGCCCAGGCGCGCGAGTTCCAGCGCCGGCTGCCGATCACGAGCCTCGCGGTCAACAAGCTCGACGGGACCGCGCGCGGTGGGGCGGTTCTCGCGATCGCCGATCAGCTCGGGCTGCCGATCAGCGTCATCGGCCTCGGCGAGGGCCTCGAGGACTGGGCGCCGTTCGATCCGGAGGGGTTTGCGCGCGGCCTGTTCGCGTGACCGTCAGCCGCGCCGGCCCGCCGGTTTGGGCGCCGCCTTGGGCGCCGGTTTCGTCCTCGCCGGCTGCTGCTCGCTGAGCGGGCGCTGGAAGCGATCGGGGACGCTGATGGACTTCATCCCCGATCCGTAGTCGACCAGCCGGGTGCCGCCGGCGACGTGCTCGACGATGTTCAGCGGCGCGTTCCCGGACTCGCCGATCATCCACACCCTCCGCCGCTGGATGTTGTCCTGTTCGATGGACACCAGGCGCGTGATCGGGATCCGATCCGACCACGCGTAGGTGTGGGCCTGGACCATCTCGAAGTAGACGGTGCTGTCACCCTCCTGCACCGTCTCAACCACCCGGTAGGTCTTCCGGATCCGCAATGCGTCGAACGCGCCCTTGGGCACCTCGACCCGGGCGACCCCCAGCGAGTCCAGCTGGTGGGGGGGATTGTGCTCCTTGAACGAGCGGCTGCTGATCTCGGTCGGAGCGCGCCGGAAGGGCTGCTGGATGAACTTTCCCGCCTCATCCACGCCCTCGACAAACTTGCGGACGTAACGGCCGAAGCGGATCGTCGGCAACGAGTCCTCGAAGATCGCATAGGACACGAGCGAGGCCGTGACTTCGGGGGCCTGCCCCGAGAATGAGTTCTGGGTCTCCACCCAGAAACACTTCTCACCCCACCACAGCTCCTCGCCCCCGATCAGGATGGTCACGCTGTAGTCGGTCTTGTATCCCTGGTGACTGGTCGCCTTGGTCTCGTACTTGACCCAGTCGCCGACTTTGAACCTGGCGCCGTGTTTGTAGTCGATCATCGCGATCGCATCCACGGGGTCCAGCTTCTCCACGGCCAGGGCGGATAGCGGCAGCGCGGCGACGATCAGCAGGGCGAGGACGGCACGGCGCATGCTGGGAACCTCCGGGATCTCGGGCTTGCCCGCCGGGGCGGGCGCTGTGGCGGGTCTGGACGACCGCGGCGGGAGATTATCGCCGAGCCTCCGCTCCACGGAAAGAGGAGAGTTCGCCGCCATGATGAACCGACCTGTGCCGTCGGCCCCGCCCGGTCCGCCGGATGCGGCGCCTTCCCCCGCTGCGCCAACGCCCTCGCCCGAGCGGCCTCGTGCGCGGGAACATCTGCACGCGCGCGGCATCGGCGCGCTCTCCGAGTGCGATCTGCTCGCCCTGCTGCTCGGTTCCGGGACGCCGGGGCGCAGCGCGCTCCGGGTCGCCCGGGCGCTGGCCCGCCGGCCGCCCAGCGAGCTGGCCGTCTGGCCCCTGGCCCGCTGGCTGCGCGTGCGTGGCATCGGCCCGGCGCGGGCGGCCGCGCTGACCGCCGCGTTCGAGCTCGGCCGCCGGGCGCTGACGTGCGACGCCGAGGCGCCCGCGATTCGGGGTCCCGACGACGTGCTCGCCCAGGTGCGCGACCTCGCGCGCGCGCGCCGCGAGCACTTCGTGGTGCTGCTCCTCAATGCCCGCCACGAGCTGCAATGCCGCGAGACCATCTCGATCGGGAGCCTCAACGCGTCGATCGTCCACCCGCGCGAGGTGTTCCTGCCCGCCATCCTTCACTCCGCCGCCAGCGTGGTGCTGGTGCACAATCACCCGAGCGGGGACCCGGAACCCAGCGAGGAGGATCTCTCCATCACGCGTCGGCTGGTCGAGGTGGGCGACCTGGTGGGGATCGGCGTGCTCGACCATGTCATCGTCGCGAGCCGCGGCACCGTCAGCTTCCGCACACGCGAGTTGTTGTGACTCCGCGGCCCGACCCCCCCTCCGGGACCCCGGGATTGCGGGCTTTTGCGCGATCCCGCGCAGCCCGGTGCGGGATCCCACCCTGCCCCCGCGGCGGGTCCCCGACTTCGATGCAGCCCGCGATTCGAACCTGCGAAACCCAAAGCATCCTGCATCGTCGGACGGGTCGGGAGGCCCTTGGATGGCCCACCCGACTGGAATGGCCCTTGCGCTTGGTGGTTCCCAGAAGGCAGTCGAACCACCCACAAGGAGAACGACGATGAACACGAAATACAACACCTCGATGCGAAGCACGCTGGCCCTGGGTGCGCTACTCCTCCTCACCGCAGGCCTGACCGGTTGCGGAGTCGGTCTGCCGACGCAGCCCGACATCGATTCCGGCGTCACCAGCGGACAGGGCGCCGGCGCGATGCGAGGGGAGTTCAACCCCAACGGCGAGATCGCGGTCGGCGACGCCGTCGAGGGCGGCGGCAGCAGCAACGTTGACGAGATCCAGCCGGCCGGTGAGATCGTGGTCCTGATCCCGGGCCACTCCCCTGGCAACAGCGCCTGGGGCCATAGCCACAAGAAGATCAAGAACTAAGCGTCCCTGCGGGTCCTCACGACCGTCGACAGTAGATCCGAATGCGCGCGCGGCGACGTCAATGGGGAGACGGAGCCGCGTAGCGCGTGAAGCTGCGCCCGCACTCCGCGAGGATGCGGGCGCAGGTCACAAGCGAGGCGATGTCCACCCACTCGACGTCCTCGTGCGCGCCGGCGCCATCCGGACCCAGGTCCACGGTGGGGATCCCGGCGCCGGCGAAAAGCGCGGCGTCCATCCAGTAGGCGACGCCACGCTCGGCCGGGGCGGCGCCGGTGATGGCGGTGGCCGCGTCCCGGACGCAGCGCGCGATCCCTGAATCGGCCGGGCAGGTGAGCGCGGGCCGGTCGAGGAGGGACGTGACCTCGGCCTCCTCGGCCGCCTCCCGTACGACAGCGCGCAGTTCCTCCAGCACCCGTTCGGGCGTCTCGCCGGGGAGCGTCCGTCGCTCGATCGAAAGACGGCACTCGGGGGCATAGGTCGAGAGGCCCGCACCGCCCTGGACTAGCGCGCAGTGCATCGAGGCCGGGGCGACCAGCTGATGGGTGCGGGCGCGGAGCACATCCTGGTCGTAGCGCTCGAGCGCGGCGATGATGCGACCCATCCGGCCGATCGCGCTGACGCCGAGATCCCACCGGCTCCCGTGGGCCGCACGCCCCCGGGTGACGAGCT
>JBKJXJ010000126.1:0-5329 GCA_046716125.1 Candidatus Eiseniibacteriota bacterium | reverse complement strand
GACCCGGAGAGAAGTCGCAGGACAGTTCGCGGGTGGTGCTCAACCCGGCCGTGCCGCCCAATACCGGCACCTCGACCATCGGCACGATCGAGCACTTCTGGTCGGTCGGATTCAAGCAGGGCGATGGGGCCGAGCCCTACCTGCCGCCGACAGCGACGCACCCGTGGTTCCTTCACGTGACCGATGCCGGGTTCATCAACCGCACCGGGCGCGTGACGTCGTTCTCCCTGTTCGTGAACAATTCGCCGGGGAGCCCGAGCGGCAGCACCTACGTGACCGATCACGTCCCCATGCCCCAGCCCACGGGCGAGTTCGGCGTGGCTCCGGCGCTGCTGTGGATACCGGAGGCCCAGCCGACCGCGATAGCGGTCGCGACGTTCCGGGCCACGGTGGAAGGCGGCGTGGTTCGCGTCACGCTCGAGCTGATGCTGGCCTCCGCGGGGACGCGGGCGACTGTGTTCCGCTCGACCTCGGACGACTTCGTGACCCGGGAGCTGCTGACGCCTGAACCCATGCCCTTCGCGGGCACCGTATTCACCTACGCGGATGCGAGTGTCGAACCGGGTGTGGCATACCACTACTGGGTGCAGGTGCATGAGCGCGACGGCTCGTCCTTCATGAACGGTCCCGTGAGCGCCATGACTTCCGACGCGGCTTCGGTGACCTTCGCGGCTGCGCCCCGGCCCAATCCCGTCTCGGGTAGCGCCGCGTTCGCGTATCGGATCGGCACGGACGTGGCGCCGGGCGGGCCGGTCCCGGTCTCGCTGCGGCTCTATGACGCGCAGGGACGCGAAGTCCGCATCCTGCACGACGCTCCGCAAGGCCCGGGCGAGTATCACATCGCGTGGGATGGCACGGGAACGCACGGTCGTCGCCTGGCGTCCGGCGTCTACCTGATGCGTTTCAGCGCGGGCCCCGTCAGCCGGACCCGGCAGGTCGTGGTCGTGGAATGAAAGGCCTTGGGCGGGGGGCGTACTTCGTGCGCCTCAACCGGACACTCGTCAGGTTGGCACCCTGACAACACGGGGCGCCGGCGATGAGCCGGCGCCCCGGTCGTCCCTTCGCCCGATGCGCGAGAGCGGGGGTGTTGGGGAGACCCCGGCCGACGCTCTCCCATCGGGCGGCCGTCAAAACGCAGGCTGCGGCGCCTGCTTGACCGCCTCGATGTCCACGGTCACCGCCACGTCCTCACCCAGCAGCAGGCCGCCGTTGTCGAGCGCCTTGTTCCAGTTGATGCCGAAGTCCTTCCGATTGAGCGTGACCGAGGTCGAGAAACCGGAACGCTCGTTCCCCCAGGGATCCTTTCCGGCGCCGAGGAAGCTCACCGGAAGGGTGATCGTCTTCGCGACGCCGTGCATCGTGAGCGTGCCGGTCACCGCGTACCGATCCTTGCCGGTGGCGCGGACCTTCTGGCTCGTGAACGTGATCATCGGGTGGGTCACGACGTCGAAGAAGTCGGCCGAACGCAGGTGCTTGTCGCGATCGGCGTTGTCGGTGTCGATGCTCGACGCGTCGATCCTGAACGTGACCGAGGACGCCTCGGGCTTCGCCGCGTCCATGGCGATCGTGCCCTCGAAGGCGCCGAACCGGCCGCTCACGTTGCTGAACAGGTGGCGCACCTGGAACCCGGCCTCCGAGTGACTCCGATCGATGACCAGCGTGTCGGCCGCGAGGGCCGGCCCGGCGGCAAGGGTGAGGATGGCGAGAGGGAGCAGACGGCGGATGGACATGGCGTTCCTCCTTTGGGTGTTCGGGGATGCGTCGGCCATAACGTGATCGTCAAATGATTGACTAGTCATGCGTTTCTCCATGCGAAGGACGCCGGTGGTCATGCGTGGTGCTCCCGGACGGCGTCGAGGATACGGATCAGTGTCTTGAGATCGGCCGCGGAGATCTCCCCGAGCGCCTCGTCATCCGCCTTCCCGATCGGCCCGTCGAGCTTCGCGAGCAGTGTCCTCCCTGCCGGAGTGATGGAGCACAGCACCTGGCGCCGATCGCTGGCGCACCGTTCACGCGACACCAGGCCCTTGCGCTCGAGCCGGTCGAGGAGCCGTGTGATCCCAGGCGCCTGCTCGATCATCCGCTCTGCGATCGTCAGCGTCGGGAGCCGCTCGGGCGCGGCGCCGCGAAGGATGCGGAGCACGTTGTACTGCTGGCCCGAGATGCCGTGCGGCTCGACGAACCGCGAGAACCGGCGTCGGATGACGTCCGCCGTACTCACGATGCCGATCACACCCTCCTGCTCCCGGGAGTGGAAGCGCTTCGTCTTATTGAGCTCGGCCTGCAGCGGGCTTTGGGCGGGTCGTCGGGTCGTTGCCATATGGATAAATAGATGACGCGTCAAGCAAATGGATTCAGGCGATCTCGGCCCGGGCCCATCCGCGAGCGGTCAGACCTCATATAGTTCAGGCACCCACTCGAGCCCAAGTGCGCTCGGGGGGCCCATATAGCCGAGCAGCGCCGAGGCGGCCACGACCGACGGACTGGCGAGGTACCCCTCGCCCCCCACGCCCATCCGGTTCGTCCAGTTGCGGTTGAACGAGGTGATCGCGCGCTGGCCCCTGGTCAGGGCATCCGGGCCCTGGCCGAAGCACGGGCCGCACCACGACTCGCGGATCTGGCCGCCCGCCGCACGGAAGACCGCGGCGATGCTCTCGCCCTCGAGCCGCGGGTCGGGCGTCTCGATCTGGCGCTTGACCCCGCCCGAGCCGGGGAAGATCACGAACTCGCGCTCGACCCTGGTGAACCCGTACGCACGCGCGGCCCGGATCACCAGCGCCGCGGAGAGCAGGTCGTCGTAGCTGCCGTTGGTGCACGACCCGATCATCGCCTTGTCGAACGTGAGGCGCTCGGCCGCGACCTCCTCGGCCGGGAACGCGTTCCCGGGGCTGAACGGCTTGGCGATCATGGGACGCACGTCATCCAGCTCCAGCGTCTCGTCGATCTCGTAGCGCGCATCCGCGCCGGGCGAGATCGCGGGGTAGGGCAGTTCGATCATGCCCTTGGCGCGGAACCAGTCGAGCGTGATGGCGTCGGGCGCGAAGATGCCGTTGAACGCTTCGGCCTCGGCCATCATGTTGCACATCGTGTTCCGGAACGCGATCGGAAGCTGGCGCCGGGCGTCCACGAACTCGACCGACATCCCCTGGGACTGCTTCGACCCCCAGCGCCGCAGCAGCTCGAGGACGATGTCCTTGCCGCTCACCCACGGGCGCAGCTCGCCACTGAACACCACGCGCCGCGCCTTCGGCAACGTCATGTACACGTATCCGGTGGACCAGCCGAATCCGAGTGTCGTCGAACCCACGCCGATGCCGACCGCGCCGTACGCGCCGTACGCGCGGCTGTGCGAGTCCGCGCCCGGGATCATCATGCCCGGCTTCACCAGCCCCTGCTCCGGGAAATAGAAGTGGAAGATGCCGTCGCCCGGCGTGGCGTAGTAGGGCTTCTCGATTCCATGGTGTTTGGCGAACGCCCGGCCGATCGCCGTCTGCCGCTCGTCCGCCTCGACCCCGGTGAAGACGAAATGGTCGTTGGCGATCGCCAGCTGCCGCGGCCAGATCGTATCGCCGCCGGTGATCTGATTGAATGTGTGGATCGAGAATGGGGCGGTGCCGTCGGAGGCCGGGAGCAGGTCCGCATAGACGCGCAGCGTCGCCCCGGGGCGGACTTCGGCGTCGCGGTCCACGCGGTGCGCCCAGACGATCTGTTCGGTCGTGGTCAGGGTGCGCGCGGTGGCCGGATCCGGCCAGAGGATCGCGGGAGCGGTCTCGACCGAGGCCCGGAACTCCCGGCGCCCGACCGCGAAGATCCCGCCGGTGCTGCGGATCTCCTCCTCCTTGGGGCTGAGCGGGACCGGGTCATAGCTCTTCCCCCGCGTCTCGTTGACGAGGCGGCGGGACACAGGATCGAACGTGAGCGTGTCGCCGTCCTGCGCATCCGCGACGGCCTCGGGGCTCTGGACCACATGGAGGCCGAGGTTGAAGGCGTTACGCCGGAAGATGTCCCCCATGTTGGCGCCGCACACGACGACCAGCTCGAGCCCGACCTCTTCCGCCACGCCCTTGAGCCCCGCCGGGCTCATCTCGCGCGACGAGCCGATCGCGAACCGCTCCCCGGCGATGAGAAATGTCTCGCCCGCGTGGACACGCGCGCGAAAGTCGGGCATCAGGTGGCGAAACGAGCCGGCCTTCCACTTCTCATCGAGCGTCTCGAGGCTCTCGGAGACGCAATCGGTCGCCGGGGTGATCTGGTCGGTGTCGATCGCGTCGAGCTTCTTGCCTGGGACCCTGGAATCCCAGAAGATGAGCGCGCGGCCGCGCAGCGACGCTCGATCTCCGGTCCGGGCCGCGGCGTCATCGGATTCCGCGGGGGGCCGCCCGGTCGGCAGGGCATCGAGGGTGACGCCCGGCTTGAGCCGCGCGGGTCGGATGTCGGACATGGGTTCGGAGGCTCCCTGGGAACGCGTGCGGCAGGCGGGCGACGGGTTGTCGCGCGGATGCCCGGATGCTAGCGCGGCCGATCGCGGGTCGCAAACCCCCACACGAAAGGAGCAGGGTCATGCAGCTCGGCGCGTTTTCCATCAGCCTGGCCGTCAAGGACATCGCGGCATCGAGGAAATTCTACGAGACGTTCGGCTTCAAGCAGTTCGGCGGAGACCCAGGGCATAACTGGCTGATCCTCAAGAACGGCGATCACATCATCGGGCTCTTCCAGGGGATGTTCGAGAAGAACATGCTCACGTTCAACCCGGGATGGGACCAGAACGCGCAGAAGCTCGGCAGCTTCACGGATGTGCGCGAGCTGCAGCGCAAGCTCAAGTCAGAGGGCGTGGCGCTCATGACCGAGGCGGATGAGACGACGACCGGGCCCGCCAGCTTCATCGCCGTCGACCCGGATGGGAACCCGGTCCTCGTGGATCAGCACGTCTAGGCGGCGGACGCGTCCTCGACCGGGAGCGGCGATGAGTCGTACAGGCAGACCTCACGCACCGCGGCCTTATGGACCAGGAAGGTTCCCTGTCGCGTCGCGAGCGGGAAGAAGCGCTCGGACCCGTTGAGGTAGTCGGACACGCGATTGATATTCTCGGGCAGCTCCATCTGGATGAGACCGTCGAGCATATCTCCGTCGCGCAGCGCCACACGCACCCGCTCCTCGCGTGTGAACCGGTAGGCCGGCGGGCGGATGAGTTCCGGGTCCACCTCGAGGCCGGCCATCACCCACTGGATATCAGGGCGCGAGAGCAGCAGGACCGCGTCGTCCGTGCTGCGCTCGAACGGGAGGAAGCCCTCGGGCGGATCGAGCAGCTCGAGCAGCGTCTCGGGCCCGG
>JBKJXJ010000125.1:0-4067 GCA_046716125.1 Candidatus Eiseniibacteriota bacterium | reverse complement strand
CGTGGTTCGGCATCCTGACGCGCAAGTCCATCCGCCGCGGTTCTTTCACGACGGTGCGTTCGCTCGTCCGCCACATCACGAACTACATCGATCACTGGAATGAAGACTCCACGCCGTTCGTGTGGACCAAGCAGCCGGCCGACATCATCCGCAAGGCAGTCAGGCGTTAACATGACTTCGCGTACGGAACACCAGGGGCGCGGGAGAGGCGCTCATGGGGCAGTACACGGCAGTCGTGATCCGGGAGCGCAACGGGGCGGTGTTCACCGACAACCGCTACAGCCGCGGCCATCGCTGGCGGTTCGACGGCGGGGTCGAGGTGCCGGCCCCGTCCTCGCCGCTTTCGGTCCGGACCCCGCTGTCGGTCGCGAAGGCCGTGGATCCCGAGGAGGCGTTCGTCGCCGCGCTCTCGAGCTGCCACATGCTGTGGTTCCTCTCGATCACGGCCGGACGCGGTTTCCTGATCGACCGCTACCAGGACGACGCGGTCGGCGAGATGGGCAAGAACGCCGCGGGCCGGACGGCGATGACCGTCGTCACCCTGCGTCCGGACGTCACGTTCGTGGGCGACCGCCCGGCGCGCGCGGACCTGGACGCCATGTATCACGAGGCGGACGAGCTCTGCTTCATCGCCAACTCGGTCACGACCGAGGTGCGGTGCGAGCCGGTCGGGGCCGAGGCGTGAGCCCGGTCGCGGCGCGTTGACCCTTTCCGGCGGCGGTGTCGGCACGCCGATCCTAGAGACCGCGCGGCTCCGGATCGAGCGGTTCACCTTCAAGGACGCGGGGTTCATCCTGCGGCTGCTCAACGAGCCCTCGTTCATCCTGAACATCGCCGACAAGGGGGTGCGCACGCTCGATGACGCGCGCGCGCATCTCGCGAGCGGCCCGCTCGCGCACTACCAGCGTCACGGCTTCGGACTGTGGCGGGTGTCCGAGCGCGCGACCGGCACGCCGGTCGGGATGTGCGGCCTCATCCAGCGCGAGGCGCTCCCGGACGTCGATCTCGGCTACGCGCTGCTGCCCGAGTTCACCGGGAAGGGTTCAGTCCGGTTGAACATCGCGATCGGAGATGGCTGCGTGATCGCAGCCGACACGGTCGTGACGCGCGACTGCCTGCCGCACGGACTCTATTCCGACCTACCAGCTCGTCGCGTGCGTGAGCTACCGGCATTCGCTAAGGGACGCCCGGCGCCGAGCCGCCCGACCACCGGCGCGCTCGTAGGTTGTTCTCCCTCGATTGCTGGGATAGAATAATACAGGGGTCTTTCTAACCAGTGGTTGCGCAACGACCGGCCCAAACCGCGATACCCGACCGGAGGATGGCCATACACCCCGCGATCGCCTCCCCTAGGGCCATCCGTCAGCTTGCGCCCCTCGCGCTCCTCGTCGCTCTGTCCACACTCAGCGCCGCCGGTCTGTCCGTCCGTTTTGCGCGAGCCGGCGTCGGCGTATGGACCGGAACTGGCCCCCGCGCGAAGAGCATTAAGGGGATCGCCCGCGACCCGCTCAATTCCTCACGCATGTGGGCGGCGACCTTCGGGGCAGGGGTCTACCGCTCGGTCGACGGCGGCGTGACCTGGACCGGGCACAGGAGCGGGCTCGGCAACACGTTCGTCCGCTGCGTCAAACCTCAGCCCAACCATCCCGATTCGGTCCTCTGCGGCACCAATGATGGGATCTTCCTCAGCGTGGACGGGGGCATGAACTGGAGCCAGATTCTCGCCACCACGGTCTCGGTACGGGCCATCGCCATCCACCCGATCCGGACGGGTGTCATCTACGCCGCCACGTATGGCAACGGGGTGCTCAAGTCCCTGAACGGCGGGGCGAGTTGGAGCACGGTGAACCTCGGGCTCGGGAACACCCTTGTGCGCGACGTCGCGCTCCATCCAACCAAGCCGGAAACGCTGCTCGCGGGCACGGGGACGGGATCCATCGACCCCCCCGGCCCCGGTGGGTTGTTCCGCAGCTTCAATGGCGGGCTCACATGGTCGCAGCTCGCGGACACGACCGGTAGCCACAACGGCTCGCACGGCGCGGCGGTCCAGATCCAGTTCGACAGACTTGACCCGCAGAGTATTTACGTCGCCGAACTCGACCGCGGGGTGTTGAAGAGCATTGACGGCGGCACGACCTGGACACGGGCCAATTCCGGGCTGAAGTCGCTCCGCACGAGATCGCTGGCCGTCGTGGACACGTTGCGCTACGTGGGAACCGTTGCCACGGACACGTCGGGAATATTCTTCACCACCCTGAACGACCCCAGGTGGCACCTGGTGAAGAACAATGTTACGGTCGAGGCTCTATTCTCCTCCGCGGCCTCGCCGGGGACCGCCTGGGCCGGTACCGATGGCCAGGGGATCTTCCGCACGGACAACCGCGGCGCCAACTGGAACCAGCTGGACGGCGGGATGCTCAACACGGTGTCCTTCTCGCTGGCGGTACGCCCCTCGACCCATGTGGTCTACGACGGCACCGGCTTCGGTGACCAGTTCTGGCGGAGCACCGACCAGGGGGTGAGTTGGACGAGGGCGCGGTTCCTCTTCAGCCACAACTCCGAGCACGGGTTGGCCGTGGATCCGGTGCTGGCCTCCAGGGTGTACCTCTCGGCTTACGGCAGTGGGGTCTACCGGAGCGACGACGACGGAATCACGTGGTACAACCCCGACAGCCTTGGCAGGACGCTCCAGAATGTCTTCGTACGCAACCTCGTGCCGTGGCCGGGTACCGGGGAGCGATTGTTCGCGGGCACCGGCATCGGCCCATTCGAGACCACCGATGGTGGCAACAGGTGGACCTCGCGGGTCGGTGACCTGCCGCCCGGCTTCGGTATCCATGCGATGGCGCTCATTCCGGGGAACCCCTTCACGATGTTCGTGGGCAATGACAGCCTCGGTGTGTACAAGACGGTGGATGGTGGCAATACCTGGGTCGCGAAGAACACCGGGTTGCCGGGGCCATTCGTCCATGCGTTGCTGGTAGACGCGACCAACCCAGCGGTGGTCTACGCGTCCCTCGACACGCTGAACTGCCCGGGCTGCTACGGTGTCTTCAAAAGTACGAACGCAGGCGAGAACTGGACGCCGGCGCGCACCGGACTTCCCATCGCCGAGGTGCGGGCGCTGGCTCAGGACGTGGTGAATCCGAGCGTCCTGTTCTGTGGCGTGTACGGGGGCGGCGTGTTCGAGAGCCAGAACGGAGGCGCGAGCTGGGGGCCGGTCGCGAATCAGAATGGACTCCCCAGCCTGCGCGTGCGAGCCCTGGCAGTTGACGGCGCGCTGAAGACGATCTACGCTGGAACGGAGAATGGCGTGGCGGCGCTGACCAACTATTCGGTCGCTGGCGTGGACCCGAAGCCGGGCTTGGCGCTTGCGTTGAATGCCTGGCCGACGCCGGTACGGGGCGGGCCGCTCACCGTGAGCTTCGCCCTGACGCGTCCCGGGCGGGTGACGGTGGAGGTGTACGACGTGCGGGGGGCACGGGTGCGTATCCTGGCGCGCGCAGCGAATGAGTCGGCCGGCCCACACACCCTCGTCTGGGACCGGCGCGACGACCACGGCGACGAAGTCGCACACGGGCTCTACTTCCTCCGCCTCGCCACCGGCGAGGGCATTCGCGCGGCGCGGGTGGTGTTGCTGGGCCGGTAGCCGCGATGGGCGTCCTCTCGGCATGCCTCGTGGCGGGACTCGCGAGCTATGGTATCTGGGAGACGCGCGGACACCAGCGCATGCTGGAGCGCATCCCGCTTCGCGTCCATGTCAACGGTACGCGCGGCAAGTCCTCGGTCACCCGGCTGATCGCCGGAGGGTTGCGCGCCGGAGGGCGCCGGACCTTCGCCAAGACCACCGGCACCATGGCGCGCATCATCTGGCCGGACGGTCGTGAGACGGATGTCTACCGGGTCGGTCGTCCGAACATCATCGAGCAGATCCGGATCGTGCGCCGCGCCGTGGAGTCGGGCGCCGAAGCCTTGGTCGTCGAATGCATGGCCGTGTCGCCCGAGCTTCAGCCGGTCTCGGAGCTGCGGCTCATCCAGAGCACGGTGGGCGTGATCACCAATGCGCG
>JBKJXJ010000124.1:0-3494 GCA_046716125.1 Candidatus Eiseniibacteriota bacterium | reverse complement strand
AGCCTCGGCAGGATGCCGAGGCTCACGTCCCCCGGAGGCGTCCCGTCGACTCTTCGGACGGTGCGTGACCGACCCCCGGAGGCGTCCCGTCGCCTCTCGAACGGCGCCTGACAGGGCTCAGGCGGCCCGGACCCTCGCCCCGCGTCCAACGATCGCCTGCACAACCAGCGCCAGTGCCATGACCAGCGCGCAGCCGATCAGGTTGTACCAGAGGAACGAGATCGCGGTGAGCTTGAAGCAGGCGATGACCGCCACCTCGGCGACGATGGCCGCGGCGAATACCGCCGTCCCCCCCACCCGCGGCAGGTAGAACGCGGTCAGGAAGATGCCGAGGATGGTGCCGTAGAACAGCGAGCCGAGGATGTTGACCGCCTCGATGAGCGAGCCCAGGCGTGCGGCGTACTCGGCGAAGCCCACGGCGAACGCCGCCCAGCCCACGGTGACGAGCCGCGAGATCCAGACGTCGTGCCGCCCGTCCGCTGCCGCACCGGTCAGACGTTTGTAGACGTCCACCACGGTGGTCGAGGTGAGCGCGTTGAGCTCGGCCGAGGTCGAGTTCATCGAGGCGGCGAACACCGCGGCGAACACGAGTCCGATCAAGCCCGCCGGCAGGTAGCTCAGGACGAAGCTGAGAAATACATAGTTGGTGTCGCTGGTCTGGGCCGCGGGGTCCTGCGCCTTGATGAGGGCGACGGTCTCCACGCGCACCGCCGCGAGCCGGCCCTGCGCCGCGTCGAGCCCCTCGCCCGCCGCGGCCTCGGCCCCGGCGTCGCCTGAGTGGCGCGCGGCCAGCAGCAGGCGCACGTGCTGCTCGCGGGTCGTCACGGCCTCGCGGTGACGGTCTTCGAGCGCGGCATAGGACGCCGCGGCCGGTCCCTCGCGCAGCTTCGCCGTCACCACCGGGTTGAAGAACAACGGCGGCGGGGCAAACTGGTAGAACACGAACACCAGGACGCCGAGGCCGAGGATGAAGAGCTGCATCGGCACCTTGGCGAGCCCGTTGAAGATCAGGCCGAGCCGGCTCTGGGCGATCGAGCGCCCGGTCAGGTAGCGACCCACCTGGGACTGGTCGGTGCCGAAGTAGGACAGCTGCAGGAAGAACCCGCCGATCAACCCCGACCACAGGTTGTAGCGGTCGTTCGGATCGAACTTGAGCTGGAGCGCGTTGAGCTTGCCGGTGCGGCCCGCCACGTACGCCGCATCGCCCGGCGAGACGCCGGCCGGGAGCGAGGCGACGATGAGCGCGAAGGCCACGACCATCGTGCTCATGATGATGACGAACTGGAGCACGTGGGTGTGGCTCACCGCCTTGCTGCCCCCGGAGGCGGTGTAGATGACCACCAGCCCGCCTAGCAGCACGCAGGTCCAGCGCACGTCCCAGCCGAGGATGACCGAGAGCACCAGCGCCGGGGCGTAGATCGTGAGGCCCGCGGCGAGTCCGCGCTGGACCAGGAACAGCCCCGCGGCCAGCGAGCGCGTCTTCCCGTCGAATCGCCGCTCGAGGTATTCGTAGGCGGTGAACACCCGAAGTCGGTGGTAGATGGGGATCGCCGTCACGCATAGCACCACCATCGCGAGCGGCAGGCCGAAGTAGAACTGGACGAAGCGAAGCCCGTCCACGTAGCCCTGCCCCGGGGTCGAGAGAAACGTGATGGCGCTGGCCTGGGTGGCCATGACGGACAGCGCCACCATGGGCCAGGGCATGCTGCGTCCGGCGAGCAGGAAGTCGGTGAGGTCGCGCTCCCCGCGCCCGCGCCACACCCCGTAAGCGACGAAGCCGGCGAGCGCCGCGAACAGAACGCCCCAGTCGAGGGTGCTCATGGCATCGCGGGCGGGCCCGTCACATCCGGGCGGCTCCGCGCACCGGCGACGACACCGGCGCGGCGCGTCATCGCTGCCATGAGGTCAGCCAATAACAGACCGCGATCACCACGAGCAGCTCGCCGATCACGACGGCGTAGACCGCGCGCCAGCTGCCCAGGATCGGGGGTGGCTCCTCCCCGTCGCCGGGCGCCAAGTCGCTATCGGGCGCGGGCGCCGACCGGCGAGCGTCCATCGGCGCGCGGACGAGTGTGGCTGACGAGGTTCGCGAACAACCGCCACGCCCCGGGGACTCCGGCCGGGAGCTGGCGGAAGAACGCGTATCCCGTGTAGATGAACACGCCCTTGCCATGACGGGCGTAAAGCAGCCCCCCGTTGCGCGCGGGCTCGCCCGGGTCCTGCGATGAGAGCACGGAGTCGTAGGCTGCCGCGAACGGGCTCGCGAAGTAGAGGCCACGCTCCTGCACCCAGCCATCGAAATCTCCGGCGCCGATGCGATTGGGAGCGGTGAGCAACGGGTGGCCGGCCGCCTTCATCTCGACCTCGGCCTCCTCGACCGTCACCCGTTCGCGCGAGATCTGGAACGGATGGGGCCCCAGCCGATTCTGGAGCGCCGACTCGGCGGTGTTGTACTGGACGACCAGCCGCCCTCCGTCCGAGACGTAGTCGAGCAGCCGCCGCTGGAGCCCGCGCAGCCGCGGCCGTGTGTTGTAGGCGCGGACGCCGGCGACGATGACGTCGAAGCGCGCCAGGTCCGAGTTCTCGACCTCGTCATCGCCGAGCAGGGTGACATCGAATCCCATCTGCTCGAGCGCCTCGGCGCCCTGATCGCCGGATCCCATGAGATAGCCGACCGTCTGGCCGGCCCGACGCAGATCGGTGCGCACGAGCCGGGCCTCGGCCGGCGGCAGCAGCGTCTGGATAGGCACGTGCGGGTAGTCGAGACGCACCAGCCGGCGATCGTACTTCTGGTCACCCATCCCGAACTCGGCTCTGACCGCCGCGGCCGCGGGACCCGCCCCTGGCGTCACGAGGAATCGCACGGTGGTGTCGGCTTCCCCGGCCGGCAGGCGGATCGGGACGGATGCCGGCACGCTGGACCAGCCGGCCGGCAGCCTGAGCCTGAGGTCCCCGGCCACCGGCATGTCGGCACTCTGAACCACCACCCTGAGCTCGCGCGGACGCGAGCCGGCGAACAGGTATACGCCCTGGTCGAAGCGCATCGTCACCGGGGGAACGACCTCGAACGCCCGATAGCGCTCGCCGGCCACCGGGTCCACCCAGCGGTAGACGACCGGCACCGAATAGATGAGCTTCTCCCCGGCCACCGCGAGGTGGAAATCGGCCATCAGCGCGGGCGGATTCTCGGGGTCGCCGGACGGACCGCCGGCGGCGAGGTCGAACGACCCGGCCAGCGGAGGGAGACGGAGCCAGTAGGGTTCGCTGGTCGCGGCATTCTCGGGCAGCCGCAGGGCGAACGTGTCGTTCGCCGCCACGTTGGCGGCGAGCGGGCTCTCGTGGAAGACGATCCGGGCCACGTTCGTATTCCGCTCGGCGACGAAGACCATGCTCCCGGTGTGCAGACTGATCCTCTGCTCCGCGCGGCCGCCCTCGACCGCGCGCGAGAAGCTGACGCGCTCGAGCTGGATCGCGGTGTCGCTCCGGTTGAGCGC
>JBKJXJ010000123.1:0-3655 GCA_046716125.1 Candidatus Eiseniibacteriota bacterium | reverse complement strand
AGCTCGTCGAGCGCCACCTCGACGCCGTTCTTGGTGGACTGCCCGAAGGTCGCGTCCCCGCCGGTCAGCGAGCCGTACTCGCCGATCACCAGCTCGTCGCTGGTGGAACCGCCGCAGCCGGCCAGCGCCAGTGCAACGAGAAGGACTCCCGCAAGCCTCAGACCCGGACGGTAGCGTGACGTCATGTCAGTCTCCTTGTCCGCATCAGCCGGACGGTAGCGGCGCTCGCGTCCGGACGGACACGGGGTCGAACGCGCGTGATGCCGGCCTTCTCAGGCCAGCGTGTGCCCCGGATGATCCATGATGAGCCGGGAACAGGTAGCACGGGCGCGCGCGAGGACGCAAGCCCAATGCGCCCGCAACGCATGGATGGCTCCGTTTGCCGCCCCGCGGCCGAGGCTGTTAGTGTGGCGGCATGAGGGTCGCTCCGCGCGCATGGAAGCGTCGCGCCGCCGCGCTCGCATGGCTCGCGGCGCTGCTGCTCGCGGGGGCGGGCTGCGCCCGGCGCACGTCAGCCCCACCCCGGCCCCCCCTCCCGCCCCCCACACCACGCGCGATGCCCGGATACGACGGCCTGGTCGACGGCCTCGACGCGGTGGATGCGAGCGGGCTGGCCGGTCGCCGCATCGCCCTCGATCCGGGGCACGGCGGCCACTTCCGGGGCGCTCTCGGCGTGAACGGGCTGACCGAATCCGAGGTCAACCTGGGCGTGGCGCTCCGGCTGCGGGAGCTCCTGGCCGCCCAGGGCGCTCTGGTGTTCCTCACCCGCGATCGCGACCGCGACTTCCTTTCGCCCGCCGACAGCTCGCTGCGTTCGGACCTGACCGAGCGGACGCGGCTCGCGAACGCGTTCGCACCCGATCTGTTCGTCTCCATCCACCACAACGCGGACGCCGGCGGGGCGCACGACGTCAACGAGACCCAGACCTACTACAAGCTGGGAGACGACGGCCCGTCGCTCGACGTCGCAAAGGACATCCACCGCGCCCTGGTGCGCAACGTCGGCATCCGGCCGCACAAGGTGGTGCCCGGGAACTACTTCGTGCTCCGCGGCAGCGACGCGCCGGCGGTGCTCACCGAGACCAGCTACATCACACACCCCGATGTCGAGGAGCGGCTGCGACTGCCGGCGAACCAGCGGCTCGAAGCGGAGGCGCTGTTCATGGGCATCGCGCGCTACTTCGTGCGCGGCGTGCCGGCCATCGTCCGGTTCGCCGCCGAGGCGCCCTTGGGCCCGGCGGAGGATTCACTGTTCGAGTCCGGCCACCCGCGGCTGGTCGCCGTCGTGCGCGGCGCCTTCGACGAATTCCGTCTCGAGGTGGATGGCGAGCCCCGGGAGGCGCTGCGGGTGGATTCGCTCCTCATCTACCAGCCGCGCGGCGGGGCATGGCCGGGAGGCCCCCACGAGGCGACGCTGCGCGTCCGATTGAATGGCGTCGGTTCGGCGCTGGAGCGCAGGGTCCGCTTCGCGATCGCGGCGCCCGTGACGCGACTCGAGGTGGAGCGGCCCGGGGGCGGGCCGACGTCCGGGAGTCCCGTCGCCGCCGTGCGGTTCGTGCTGCGCGAGGCTTCGGGCGCGGTGCACCGCGACACCACGATGACCGGAGTGAAGCGGGTCAGGGTGCGCCGCTGGCAGGGGGACGGGATCGTGCCGCGCGACACCCTCCTCGTGGCGCGCGACGGCGTCGCGTGGGGGTACTTCCGGCGCGTCCTCGGGACCGGGTCGCGGGGCGGGAGCTTCCGTGCGGAGATCGCCGGGCCGGGTCATCCCGCGCGGGCCGAGTTCGACGTCGCCCCGGTCCCGGAGCGTTCGTCGTGGACTGGCTTCGCCCTGGGCATGCCGGAGGGCACACCCTTGCGCGACGCACGGCCCACGCGCGAGCCCGACCCCTTGGTCTCGTGGATCAATCGGGACGGCTTCGCAGTCATCGAGCGCGACAACGCCGGGCGTCCGTCCATCCCGCAACTGCCGGGATTCCGCACCTGGGGGGAGTCCCGGTCGCTGCCGCCCCGGATGACGAAGGTGGCGGGGGGCGTGCTCCACGGTCGGCGCATCACCCTCGATCCGGAGGGCGGAGGGGAGGATCCCGCCGGCGTGGGGGCCTCGGGCACCCGGGCCGCGCACCTCAACCTCGAGTCCGCCCGCATCCTCGCCCGGTTCCTGATCGCCGCCGGCGCCGATGTGCATCTCACCCGGCCGGGGGACGTCGGGCTTACCGAGATCCAGCGGGTCCAGGGGAGCGAGGCGTTCCGAGCCGAGCGGTATCTCAGAATCGGCCACCGCGCGCGCCGGTTCGGATACTACTTCTCGAGCCCGGCGGGCCGGCGCTGGGCGTCGGGCGCGATCGCGGCATTCTCGGCGCTCGGCATCCCACCTCCCCCCATGGTGGAGGACGCGCTCTACCCGCTCCAGCAGACGTCGTGCCCGGCCCTCTATGCGAGTCCCGCCCGCGTCGACTCGGCCTCCGATGAAGAGGGGTTGCTCGCGCCCGGGGCCCTGCGGGCCGAGGCCTACGCCTTGTACCTGTCGCTCGCCCGCGAGTGGGCCCCCGACGCCCGGTGGCCGACCGACTCGATCGAGGTGCGGGACGTGGCGGGCAACCCGGTCCAGGGTGCGCTCGTCACATTGGGAGGCGCGCTGGTGCTCGAGACCGACGCCCGGGGCCGGGTGCGATTCGCCCGCACCGAACCGGGGCCGATCGAGGCGGTGGTCGACGAACGCCGGGTGCGCGCGCGCGTGATTTTGCTAGACTCGACACGGGGCGCCGTCCTGACCGGGCCTTAGGGGAGGCTGAACTCCCTTCCCCAGGCGCCCCAGGGTGATCGACGATGACGCACGGGGTGCAGGGTTTCTTCATCGAGCGCAGGCGGGCGGCGCGGCGTGTCGCGCTCATCGCCCTGGGTCTCTCCCTCGCCGGCATGGCTCCCCTGATCGCCCTCACCCTCCCGCCCTTCCAGAGCCCGATGCGCGAGATCATCCGTCAGACGGCGCGGTTCGGCTACGAGGGCCCGGACCAGTTCGTGCGCCGGATCTCCCTCCAGCAGCTCCCGGGCCGGAACGTCGTCACGCGCGAGATGGGCGCCATCCACACGCGCCGCGCGAAACCCGGCGGGGCGCTGCGTGCCCGCAGGGTGACCGACCGGCGTGCCCCGCCCGAGTTGCGCCCCAATGTGGTCGGGCCCGGGGTGGCGGACGCGGACATGCTCGCCCACGCGGTCTCTCGCCTGGCGAACATCCCGGTGGTGCAATCGGAGGATCTGGTCATCGTGCACGCTTCGACGCCGCTCTATCCGCCATCGGAGATCGAGCGGAACATCGAAGGGCGGGTGATGGTGCAAGCGCTGATCGACACGACCGGGCGGGTCGTGGACGTGCAACTGCTGGCCAGCACCGGGGTCGTCCCGTTCGAACGCTCGTCGGCCGAGGCGGTCTGGCAGTATCGGTTCCGGCCGTACCGGCCCGAGGGGGTCACGCGCGAGGTGTACGCGATCTTTCGCTTCTCATTCCGGATCTACTGAACGCCGGGCTCCGTTCGAAGACGCGACGGGACGCCTCCGGGGCAGTCCAAGCGCCGTTCGAAGACGCGGCGGGACGCCTCCGGGGGACGTTCGCCTCGGCTTCCTGCCGAGGCGAACTCTATCCGAGGCTCGCTCC